>JBEKTG010000180.1:0-6815 GCA_049516275.1 Candidatus Acidiferrales bacterium | reverse complement strand
CGAAGCGGCCCCGAAGCTCTACGCCGCGAATCTTCCCGACGCGGGCCCGAGCCCAGCGAGTTTCGCATCTGTTTCGACGGGCTCTGGTTCTGCGACCGCGAAGCCTCTCGATAGCGCCACGGCTAGCAGCGCCTCGAATGAATCGTCATCCGGCGCTTTGAATCCAGCTTCGCTTCATACGGCGTTGCAGAACTCGCCGTCGCTGGCGATGATCCGCGTGCCGGAGTCTGACTCGGCGCCGCTGCGCACGATTTCGGTTGAGTCTCTTCCGTCGCGGCGTCAGTGGATCGCGCTGTCGATCGCGCAGCATGCCGCTGCCGCGTTCGACGCCTACTCAACGCGCGACGCCATCTCGCGCGGGGCGGTGGAGCAGGATCCCCTGATGCGGCCCTTCGCCGATTCGTCGGCTATTTACGCGGCAATTCAAGCTTGCCCGGTGGCGCTCGATTTTGCCGCTCGCCACATGCAACGCAGCGACAACAATTTCATCCGGCGGACGTGGTGGGTGCCGCAGACCATCAGCACCGGGATGTTCCTGTTTTCCGGCGCGCATAATCTCCGCGTGGCGAACCGACCATAACAGTTCACAACAGTTCTTCCCTTTGATAGCTAGTCGCCAATCGGGACACCCGGAGTTCTCCTTCCGAGCGTTACGGTTTTACTCTGCCCTTGGTCTTTCGCGAATGTTGCTGTGGATGCTGCCGCGGAAAGCCGCTACCAGATGTGGTAATAGCCGCCGCGCCGGATGATTTCCACCGGGTACCCGAATAGTTTGGACATGCGGTCTTCGACGAGGAGTTCGTCCTTGCGCCCGTCCGCCAGCACGCGGCCTTCGCGCATCAGGACGACGCGCTCGATTTCCGGGATGATGTCCGCGGCGTGATGGGTCACCAGCACGATCCCCACTCCCGACTGCGCCAGGCCGCGCATCGCTTCGCGCAGATTGTGCTGCATGAGGATGTCGAGGCTCGTCGTGGGCTCATCGAAGATGAGGGCCAGTGGTTCGTGTACCAGGGCGCGGGCGATAAGGATACGCTGCGCTTCTCCCGAAGACATCTGGGCGACGGGCCGGTCGGCCAGATGCATCGCATCCAATCGAATCAGCGCTGCTTGGGCCTTCTGCAGATGCTCCGGCTCCACGTGATGGTTGGCGAACACCTGCGTGCTGCTGAAAAAACCGGAGAGCACGATTTCGCGGCCGGTGGCGTGGCCCTTGACGCGCTCCATCAGGTCGTTCGAAACGATGCCGAGCAGCAAGCGCAGTTCGAAGACGTTCCAGCGTTCGTTCCCCAGAATGGTAATGCGTGAATTGTCGCGCGGTACGGGATAGCACTCGCGCGTGATCGTCTTGATCAGGGTCGATTTGCCGCAGCCGTTCGGGCCGAGGATGGCGATGTGCTCCTGGGGCATGATGCGCAGGCTGAAGTCATCGAGGGCGAATTTCTCTCCCCGCATGACGCGAATATTCTGGAAGTCGATAAGGGCCGGTTTCAATCGCGTTGTCTCCGCGTTCATGGTCGTAAGATTTCAGTGAGGCTCTAGATTTATACCATTGCACTCATGTCTTGCCCATTTCGGTTGGCCCTGTCTATGGAGTCTGTTTAGCAAGCTAGGGACTCGCAGACAGAACCAGTCGCAGTAATCCAGTTCGGCCCGTCCCTGTCAGATAGCCCTTGCCATCAACCGAAACCACGGTACCTCCCATGATATTGAAGCGCCACGGGTGACGTTTGGGCGTTGAAAATGAGTTTGAACCCGAATACGCTGGATGTTGATCTAATCAGAAGGCAGCTAAGGATCGGGATCCTTGTCAACTACGATAACCACGGCGACGAATTGGGGCTTTCTCCTGGATGGTGAATGGCTTACGGAAGGTGAGCCGTTTGAAGTTGTGTCTCCCTACGACGGTGCAGTCGTCGGGACAACTTTTTGGGCTACGGCGCAGCACGCGGAAACTGCGGTAAGAGCCGCCCAGCGGGCGTTTGAGACGACCCGCAAGATGCCCGGTTTCGAGCGGCAGCGCATTCTGCGCGAAATTTCCGAAGGCATTCGAGTTCGCCAGGAGGAATTCGCGCGCCTGATTGCTTCGGAGGCTGGCAAGCCGATCCGCACGGCCCGCGAGGAAGTGAACCGCGCCGTTTTCACGTTTGCTATAGCTGCCGAGGAAGCCACGCGGATTGGCGGCGAATGGCTGCCGCTCGATTGGCAGGCATCTGCAGCCGGGAGGGGAGCCATTGTCCGGCGCTTTGCGCTCGGCCCGATTCTCGCTATCTCCCCTTTTAATTTTCCGCTCAATCTGGTGGCCCATAAAGTGGCTCCCGCGATTGCCGCCGGCTGTACGATCGTCCTGAAGCCGGCGCCGAAGACTCCGCTTACTTCGCTGCTGCTCGCAGAAGTGATTGCGAAATCCGGCTGGCCGAAGGGCGCTTTCAACGTGCTGAATCTCTCGAATCCCGACGCCGAACGCCTCGTTATGGACGACCGGCTGAAGATGCTCTCGTTCACCGGAAGCGGCCCGGTGGGATGGGCGCTGAAGGCAAAGTCAGGAAAGAAAAAGGTCGCCTTGGAGCTCGGAGGCAATGCCGCCGTTATCGTGCATTCGGATTGGCCTGCCGAGGATGCGGCCGACCGTTGTGTCGCGGGCGGATACGCGTATGCGGGGCAGACCTGCGTCTCGGTGCAGCGGATTTTCGTTCACCGCGACGTGGAGGAAAGGTTTCTGTCGAGGCTTGTGGACGGCGTGCGAAAGCTGAAAATGGGCGATCCCCTCGATGAATCCACCGACGTGGGGCCAATGATCAACGAAGATGCTGCGCGCCGGGCCGCCTCGTGGATTGACGAAGCCGCTCGCGCCGGGGCAAAGATTGCCACCGGCGGCAAGCGCAAGGGTTCGTTCCTGGAGCCTACTGTGCTGACGCACACGCGCCGGGATATGAAAGTCAGCTGCCAGGAAGTTTTCGCGCCGGTGGTGACCGTCGAACCGTACGACGATTTTGACGACGCGATCCGGCGCATCAACGATTCGCCGTTTGGCTTGCAGGCGGGATTGTTCACGCGCGACGCGAGGCTCCTTTTCAGGGCCTTCGAAGAACTCGAAGTCGGCGGAGTGATCGCCGGCGACATGTCCTCTTTCCGCATCGATCACATGCCCTATGGCGGCGTGAAGGAATCCGGCATGGGCCGGGAGGGCGTGCGCTACGCCATCGAAGAGATGACGGAACCCCGCATTCTGGTATTGAATCTCGCCTGATAAAGAATCTACGGAATGCCGGCGACCGGCGCCTGTGATTGGGCGATAGCCTTGAGCGCCTCGAAGCAGGACTCGTCGAGCGCGTGCGGAACTTCCTTGGAAATAATCTCGAGCACCTTCTCCGTGGGCAGCGCGTCGCGATAGGGGCGCTTGGCCGAGAGCGCGTCGTAGATATCGGCCATCGTGATCGAACGCGCCGCGAGCGGCAACTGGGTGGCGCGGAGGTTCCGGTAGTAGCCGGAGCCGTCGAGCTTTTCGTGGTGCGTGCTGGCGATGAACGCCAGATGCTTGAATCCCGAAATCCTCTCGAGAATTCTCTGCGTGTAGTAAGGATGCAGCCGCATGGCTTCCCACTCCTGCGCGGTGAGCTTCCCGTTCTTGTCGAGAATTTTGTTGGGCACGCTCAATTTTCCGATGTCGTGCAGCAGGGCGGCGCGCCGGATCACGGGAATTTCCTTGTCCAGGCCGAGCCGGGATGCGATCGCTACCGCGGCGGCCGTCACACCTTTGGAATGGGCGTGGGTATAGGGGGACTTCACGTCGATCACATCCGCGAAGGCTTCGCAGATGCTGTCAATACGCGGATCGTCGGCGTACTGGAAAACGCCAAACGGCTCGATATCTATCACTTTTGCGCGCACGTCTTCGGTCTCGAGCAATTCCCAGACCGCCGCATCTTTTTCCAGCTCCCGGCAGGCGGCGACGAGTTCGGGATCGAACCACGTACCGGCGCGTTCTTCGATCACCTGGAACGCGTCCTGCGGCCCGCTGACCGCCGCGAACACTTCGAGCGTCTGGCACAGATTCATGATGCGCGAGAGCAGCGGAATCTCGGCTTCTTTGATCCCGTGCGGAAATCCCTTGCCGTCCCAGTGCTCGTCGAGCGAGTAGATGGCTTTGGTGGTCGCTTCCGAGAGCCCGATCTTCTTGGCGATCTGCCCGCCGCGCTCGCAGCGCAGCTGGAAAAGTTCGGTGGACTGGTCTTTGCGGTTGAGGGCGATGTGCGCGATGGCGATCACGCGGTCGAGGCGCGAACGGCCGGGCATCACGTTGCGCATCAGGTATTCGAGGCCGTCGAAGGTGACGCGGCTCCAGTCCGTGGTTTTTACTTCCTTTTTTGCCGCCCGTTCATCGCCGCCGAAGATTTCGTACATCCGCGCTGCGTTGCTGCTGCAGCCGGCGTCTTTCAGCAGGAGCGCATAGTAAAGATCCGACCGTGTTTCTACGGAGAGTTTCAGTATTTCCGCCATGCGCATGCCCAGCACGCAGGATTTCACGGCGTGCCCCATCGGCTGGCCTTCGGTGAGGTCGAGGGCGAGAGATAGAGCGGAAATTAAATCCGACATGCGTAGTTGCAGGTCGGATGCGGCGGGGGTGGACACTTCCTGGGTCAGCGTCATGGCGACGGATTCCTAAACATAAGTGTATATCGGCGGGCCGAACGGGCTATTTAGCTTCGATTGAGGATGTGCCGTAAGAGTTTTCGGCTGGCAGGTGGATCAGATTGTCTTGTCTTTTGAATAACATAGCGGCTCGAGGTTGCACTCGATGCACCGTGGGTTGCGGGCCTGGCAGATGCGCCGCCCGTGCCAGATCAGTTGGTGGGAAAAGAGAATCCACTTGGACTTTGGGATCACCTTCATGAGGTCCTGCTCGATTTTCTTCGGATCGGTATTCTTACTGAGATCGAGGCGGCCACTAAGTCTTTGTACGTGCGTATCTACCACAACTCCCGCCGCGATCCCGAAAGCCGTGCCGAGCACCACATTCGCAGTTTTACGGGCGACGCCGGGCAGCGTCAGTAGTTCCTCCATCGTCCTGGGGACCTGGCCTTTGAAGTCTTCGATGATCTTTTTACTGGCACCCATGATCGATTTTGTTTTGTTCCGGAAGAAGCCCGTGGGGCGGATGTCGTTTTCGAGTTCGCCGGGATTTGCGTAGGCGAACGCTTCGGGGGTCGGGTACTTCGGATAGAGCTTGGCAGTCACCTCGTTTACACGCACGTCGGTGCATTGGGCCGAGAGGATCGTTGAAATCAGCAGTTGGAATGGATTCTCGTGAA
This sequence comes from Candidatus Acidiferrales bacterium, assembly GCA_049516275.1. GTDB lineage: Bacteria > Acidobacteriota > Terriglobia > Acidiferrales > UBA7541 > Palsa-295. Next base: position 1,503 of record JBEKTG010000180.1, on the reverse strand, counting down.
CGAGCGCGCAGGTTACTTCCGGGTAGGCTTCGTCGAGCCTCTTTAGGATTGCCTGCACTCGTGCCGGGTTCGTGCCGCGACCGAGGCCCGAACTTCGCGTCTTAGCTTTTGCTGGAAGTGTTTTCGGAGAACCCGCGGCGGGCTTTCGGGCCAACTTTCGCGTCAGCTTTCGGTTTTTGGGAGGCATGACCGAAAAAAACTATAACACAGGGGATCAGGGCTCGACGCGCACACCCTTCCAGAACGCGACGTAATCCTTGATTTGTTTCGCGGCGGGAGAAGGATTGGGGTAATACCAGGCAGCGTCCGGGTTGCGCTCACCGTTCACTTCGACGTTGCGATAACTCGCTTCGCCTTTCCATGGGCAATGTGTGTGAGTGGCGCTCGGCGAGAAGAATTCGCTCCGCACCGAATCGGGCGGAAAATAGTGGTTCCCTTCGACGACGATGGTGCGATCGCTCTCCGCCACAACGGAGCCTTTCCAGATAGCTTTGGGCATTTTCTTCCTGTGTCTATTTGCGAGGATGACTACACGGCGAAAAAGAGATTCTGCGCGAACGGCCATTCGGCGTCGATCCACTGGCCCTCGCAGCGAAACCCGGTGCGCTCTCCCATCTGGACGACCTCGGCGGGATTGTACTTATGCGAGCTTTCCGTCCAGATGGTCTCGCCCTCGCGCAGATAGAATCGGAAATTCGCTTTGCGGATCGTTACCCACTGAAACTCCGTGGAGCGGAGGTGCATCTCCACGCGGCGTTCCGTTTGGTCGTGGCGCGCTACGTGTTCGAACCGGCTAAGGTCGAAATCCGCATCGAGTTCGCGGTTGATCCGGGCGAGAATGTTTTTGTTGAAAGCCGCGGTGACTCCGGCCGGGTCGTCGTAAGCAAGCTTCATTACCGGAGCGGGTTTCTCCAGATCGGTGGTCAGCAGGAGAGAATCTCCCTCCTGAAGAATCGTTCGCACTTCCCGCAAGAACTGGTCCCCCGCGGGCCGGTCAAAATTTCCAATGGTGCTGCCGAGAAAAAGCACCAGCAGGTTTTCGCCCTCCCGGCGGCGCGCCGCCACTTTGTGCAGCCCGTCGAGGTAGGCGCTCTCGAAGCCAACCAGGCTCACCATCTCCAGTTGGCCGAGTTCCTGTTCGCAGCGGAAAAGAGCGCTGCGCGAAATGTCGATCGGGTAATAATTCACTCTTTGGCGGCGGGCCAGCGCTTCGAGCAGCCAGCGCGTCTTCTGCCCGCTGCCGCTTCCGAGTTCGGCCACGATCACCGGGCTCGGGATCCGCTCGACAATCGCGTCGGAGTGCTGCTGCAGCGTGCGCATCCCGGCGCGGCTCAAGCCGTATTCCGGGAGAACACAGATCACATCGAAGAGGGCGGACCCCACTTCGTCATACAGATATTTAGAGGGCAATTCCTTCTGGCCGGGGTGACTCAATCCCACCACAACGTCGGAGGAAAATTCGGTCAGAAATTCATTGGACGGAATGGCAACAGCCATTCGCGA
>JBEKTG010000179.1:0-6986 GCA_049516275.1 Candidatus Acidiferrales bacterium | reverse complement strand
TCCGGCAACAGCGGTGTCGTGCTCGATGTCTCCCGCGACGGTTTGGGATTTCTCGCGAGCGCGCCGGTAGAGGAAACCGAAACGCTGCGCTTCGAAATATCGGGCCGCACAACAGCAGCTTCGGCTGCCGCGGGCCGGCTCATGTGGAAGGACGTCACGGGCAAGCGGGCCGGCGTGCGCTTCACGCAGCTGCCCGAAGACCTGCGTGCCTTGCTTGGCCGCTATTTGCCCTCCCAGGAAGTCCCGGTGACTCTTCGGAAAGAACGGAAAACGGCCGGGGCACCAATCCTCGCCTTCGAGCAACCCGTTCGCAGCGGTCCCCGGTTCCACGCAAAAAGACTGGCGTTCGCGGTCAACGCGGTGACGTCCCTTCTAGCCTGTTGCATCGCGCTGGGTATCTGGTACTCGGTGAATCGTCCCGCCGGGGGCGGTGGGACCGCGAAGGGAACGCCGGGCGTCGCGAGATTTGTTTCGTTGCTCCGCTCCGTTTACTGGCGCACTCCTTTTTCCCACGCTCACGGAAACACCGCTGCGGTTTCCGGCGAGCGACCGAAAAACACCGTGGCACCCGTGCCGGCCAACATTCCTTTCCCGCTTCCGTTCCCTGCGGCGAGAAATTCAACTCCCCTGATCACCGCGGCGAGCGGGCCGCCTTTCCAATCCGCTGCGCCGGTTGCGGCCGAGCTGCCAAGACCCGAACCGGCGCAGGCCGGAAGACCCGTCGCGCTTTCGGTCCCGGCGGACGCCGGGGAGGCGGCGCTCGCGCAGGCTCGAGAGTTATTGCACAAAAATGCCGATCCTGCACAGCAGGCGAAAGGTGCGCAACTCCTGTGGCAGGCCGTCGAAAAAGGCAGCGTCCCGGCGGAGGTGGAGTTAGCCAACCTGTATCTGCTGGGGCAAGGCGTGGCGAAAAGCTGCGGCCAGGCGCGCGTCCTGCTGACCTCGGCGCAACTCCGGAAAAGTGCAGCGGCTGCGAAAAAGCTGGACGATTTCCCGCAGTACGGATGCGAATAGCCGCCGCGACCCTCCGAGCGGGGCCGCATCCCCGCCGGAACCCTTCCAATCCCAGACTCGCTCGAAACAAACTACCCGGAATCCCGCTTTGTACACTAAGCAAACGGCTGCCATTTTCCCGAATTGGTACTTTCCGCGTGAAACTGATTGTTTGGGGGAAGGGGGGAGCCTTGCGCTACGCGAGTGAGGAGACTCCGAAGGTCGGAGACCGCATCAAGAACAGGACGGGAGATTGCGGGACCGTGACCGAAATTTTTGGCCCCGACGGCGCACACTCCGAACCCGTGCGAATCACCATCAAATGGGATGAAGGCATTGTGGAGATCGACTACGAAGTGGCCACCAACTTCACCCTGGTTTCGCGGGGATCAGGGGAGAGAAAAAGCACGGCGGGGCGCTGTTGATTCCGGCACTCGTCCACTCACCGGATTCGCGCGCATCGCTCACTACACTGCCCGCAATTGCTCCCATAGCAACCGAAGCCGGATAGTCGGTCAGTTTCCGGCAACCGCGTCACTCAGGTATTACTCGAGAACTGCCGTCCTTGCGACGGACCTAAGAAATAGTACGCGAATCCAAGACCCTAAACTGGTTCCAGTACTTTAGAGCCGTTTAGTCCTATCAATTTGAACCCTTCCCACCATGGGAAAAGCCGGAGAGTAAATCCAATCTACACGTGCATCCGAGATAGTGCATTCCCAGGAGGCACATGAAAGTTTCAAAACTGTCACTTGTCGCCCTATTCGCAAGTGCGATTACGTTGACGACTCTCGTCGCGCCGACGGTTTTGCGGGCCGACGACATCAGTTACACCGTTGATCAGACGGTTGGTCCTGGCAGCGTGACGGGCTTCATAACGACAGACGGAACGATCGGGACACTTGACGCCGGTAACCTAGTCGCTTGGAACCTGTTGTTGAATGATGGCACAAACACGACGGACGTGGTTTCAGGTACGTCTTCGGTCGGCGACGTTGGAAACGATTTAACCGCATCGCCCACGGCATTGATGTTCAATTTCTCTGGCGCGGATTATGGGTATTTCTATTTTAACGGCGCTCCACCGTCATCTGACGGACAGCTTTGTTACACCGCGTCGCCAACCTGCTTCTTTTACACTGGTACTGGGTTCTGGGGTGTGGACGGTGACGGTCACGTCTACACAATTGAAAGCGGAAATCAAATCATCGCCACAGCCACTCCGGAGCCTGACACGAGCAGTTTGATGTTAATCGGGATAGGGTTCGTCTTTGTGATGCGAAAACGTATAGGTAAGGGCCTTCCGCAGGCCATTCGAATGCGTCGCCCACTGTTGGATCCCGCACACCGCTGAGCACTAAGCCAAGCGTCGAACGTATTGCGATGCGCCACAGGGTTTCCTCCGTGGCGCATTTGCATTGCTTACCGGGACCGAACCACTACCCAAAAGTCAGTTGACTTCCCCGAGAATCGGAGACAGAGTCCGACTGAGCAGCTTTTGGGGACCGCCGCTATGGACGACCCGTTTTCTACCGCCGGAGACAGGCCTTTCCCCTCGAAGTCCCGCCGCTTTTTGCGCAAACCGGTTTTGTTCGCGTCGGCGCAACTCGGCGACAATACCACGGGCTTGATTCTGAATATCAGCGAAGGCGGCATCTGCGTGCAAACCCCGCAGAGCATCGCCGGCGACGGCGCGCTTGCGCTGCGATTGCAATCGCTGCGGTCGATGGGCTGGATCGAGACGCACGGACGCGTGGTCTGGAGCAACGTCGAGAAGCATGTCGCGGGAATCGAGTTTGTCGGCATCACGCAGGACGCCAAGCGGGAGGTACAGGCTTGGCTCTCTTTTGGCGATTCCCTGCAGGAACTGCGAGTAACCTGGGCCGGGGATCGAGCCGCGACGGGGCTTCGGCAGCCCCTCGGGACGGATTCCACCGACGCGCACGCGGGGCAGGGGGTTGAGACGGAATTTGTTGAGCAGGAATACGGCGAGCAGGACTATGTGCCGCAGGAATACACGGCCCTCCCTGCTTCCGATTCGGCCGACGATGGAGGTTCCGCACGATCGGAGGCCCGCACAGAGCAGGAACCAGACAACCAGACAGAGACCCGCGCTCATCCGGATGGCGTCCCAGATTTTTTCGACCGAACGAGAACAGGGAGCAAAGCGAACCGCCGGACATTCCCCCTCCTCGTTTCCGCGGCCGTGCTGGTGATTGTGCTGGCCCTTGCGGCGGGGCGGCATGACACTCTTAGCCACCGCGTGTCTGGCTGGTTTGCAAAGAAATCGGTCGATACCGGCGGGGAAGCGCCCCTTTCACAAGCTCAGCCAAAGGTCACGGAAACTCCCCACGCGCCGGCTACCCCATTGCCCGTGGCGTCTCCTTCCCCCTCTGGTCCAGCGGGCAACGGACAACGGGCTGTTGTCCAGAAGCCGAGTCCTCCTCCCATACCTGCTAATGGCGTCAAGTTCGCCCTTCAGGTGGCGGCCATGCGAGAAGAAGAGAACGCTACACAGCTCGAGCAATCGCTGCAGTCGAAAAATTTCGCGGCCTTTGTTTCCAAGCGGCCCGGCGATCATTTCTATAGAGTCATGGTGGGCCCTTACCCCGACAACCAGTCCGCGCGGCTGGCCCAGAGTGCCCTCGAAAAAGACGGGATGAAGTCCATCGCAAGGCGCTGGACGCCCTAGAGTCATTCCAAATCGTTCCCTCTCGCCAGGCTCCAGGATTCTTAACGTCTCGGGCGGTTCCACTCTGGAATTTTCTGCTCTTTTTCGACACTCGTTTGAAACGATTCGACTTTACCGAGCGCCTCGGCAAAATCTTCGCGCCGGGAATTTCATTCCGGCACTAATGCTCAGTGGAAATTTGCCGATCATCGAACTTAAGAGCTGTCGCTTCAACTACCCGGCGCGATCTTTGCAGTTGGGCCTGCATGTGCTTCTGATTCCCCACGCGATAAAAATGAAAGCGACGGCTCAAACGATCGACAGCAGACCGGCGTTCGCGCCCGCGAAACGCCTGCTGACGATCGAACGGGATGCGAGCATTCGTTTCCACGAATTGGGAACGCTTACATCCGTAACGCGCTGGATCAGCAGCCACGACGAAGGAATCGCGGAGTGGCTGAAGAATGCGCGGCGCGCCTACCAGCAGGACCGCGCGAACGTGGACGAAAAGCACCGGACCGCCTTGCTGCTGCTGAAAGATGCGAGCCTCCGGTTGCCCGCGCGTATCGGCCTGCTGGATGTGGGCGGAGCGAGCCTGGAAGATGTGACCGCATGGAGCACCTGGCAGGACCCTGGCGCATCGGGCCGCGGCTCCGCGCTCATCGAGGAGGAAACCCAGGGCAACGGCGGGAAAGCCTACATGTACCGCCTGTTCCGCGGACCGAGCAGGATTCTAGGCGTAAGAGAAAATAAATTGAGCTGCAAGGGATTCGAGGGCGCGGCCAACAGTCTCGAACGCGGGATCCCAGGATTCGTGCCGAGCAGCGCCGCCGGCTGCGAACTCCCCAACATTTCCTGGAAAACGGAAGTGCGCAGGGCGCTGAAACCCTTCGACCTCACCTTCGAGGATCTGCCGGCGGAATTGCAGGAGGCTCTGCGAAAGCGCAAGGCGTTCACGCTGGTGGAAGGAGTAGACCCGGCCGGTTTTTTCAAAGGCCGCATCGAGGCACCGGATCTGGTCCTGCGCGTACTTCGGCACGACCAGTCGACACTGGCGGTGCAGCAGCTGCGCTTGTATGCCGCGCACAACGGGCGGCTTCTGAACGAAGGGAAGTTCCTGGGGCTCGAGGAGATTCCCGCCTATCCCGGTTTCGAGCAACCCGTCGTTCATGAAATTCCCGAGCAACTTCCGGACACCAACGGGACGATCCAATCCACCACGCTGGGTGGCAAGCGGCCTCGCGGGCGGCTGATTCTTTATACGTCAGTGGAAAACATGCCGAACGCGTACCGGAAACTAAAGCCGCGCTGGAAAGTGTCCTATCGGACCTCCCAGCAGATGATCGGATCAAAGCAGGTTTCCGAACTGGCGCCGAACACGCCCGGCACACAGTACATCTACGCCACCGTGGAATTATCCGCGCTCGAGCCAGCGTACGTGGAGCTGGGCCGGAAGCGGCCGGCCGATGGTCCGCTCGTGGACGCACTCGATATTTTTATTGCCGGGGGAATCCGCGCACTGGCCAAAGCGATCCACGATAGCCGCCGCCGCGAAATGGACCAGGAAGCACTGGACGAAGTGCATGAAGAAAACCGCGTGCTGAATTCGTTTAAGAACCGCTTCCTGCCCGGCAATGGGAACGGAGGGAATGGGGACGCGGGACGGAACGGAACAGGATCGCAGGGAACTCTCTCCGAAGGAAACGAGGGCGCATGCGGCGGAGAGCCGCACGCGATCGAACTCGCGTGGAACCAGGGTGAGAGCGTTCGCATCGGACGCGGCGTGGTCGCGCAGATCGCAGCGATCGCGAATGCGAAGGTGGTAGATGCGTCCGGTAAAGCTGTGCCGCGCGCCGAGATCGAGTGGCATTCGGGCGACCGGCGAATCGTCCGCCTCGGCGAGAGAAAAGAAGATCGAAAAGAGCTGTTGGCGGCGGGCAAAGGCGCCACACATATCTGGGCACGCGTGAAGAACACGAAAATCGAGTCGCCCAAAATTCCGGTGGAGGTCTGGGCCGTCGATCACGTACTGCTGACGCCGCGGAGCATGGAACTGTCGCTCGGACGCAGGAAACAGATCGTTGCCGAAGTCACCAACGACGAGGGGACGCGGGCAGCGAATGTCTTACTCAACTGGAAGCAGGACGATGGCGACCCTCTGACCGTCCGCGTGCAGGCCGACGGATGGGTGACCGGCAACCGGCTCGGCCGCACCAGCATAACCGCAGGCGCGGGAGATCCCGAAGACGGCGGCGTGTGGGCGCGCATCCCCACGGACGTCACGGTAACACCCGCTCGCGAGGAGCCGCGCCGGGGCTCGGGATTTCCGGAACTGCGCCTCACCGACCGCGACACCGATCCCGCCACCGGAGAAATACGGCAAGGCGATCCCGAGCAGCCGGCGTTGTGGCAGGAGGTTTCCGATTACCAGAACAATCTCTGGTGGCTGAACCTGCAAAGCCCCGACGCATCTTTTTTCTTTGCACAGCGCGCTGAAGATATCCGCCTGTGGCGAGCCTTCCACGCGCAAAAAGTGGTCGACATGGTGCTGCAGGTTCACATGCGCGAGGAGTTCGACGCCCGGGGTGAGACCGAGCGCCCTGACCTGTGGGCCCGGCACAAGGTGATCCTCGACCTGAAAGAAGTGCAGCTGAAGCAGGCCATGTGGGACAAGCTGCAAAGCTACGTCAATTTCGGTGGGGCTCTCGACTAGGTGGACGCCCGAGGGCTGGGACTGAAGGAACAGGTTCTGCTGGCGGCTCTGGCCTGCTCCGACGGCGCCTGCGAGAAGACCTTCACGATTGAGGATCTCCTGGTGCGCGCGTGGAAGGGGGCGCCAGCCGCATGGGGGTTGCGTGGGTATGAAGAGGATTACCCGGATGCCGACAAGATCCACAAGGAACTGGATAGCCGCGGCGTTGCCAACAAGGGACTGATCGCTCTCGGCTACCTGGAGCGAGTTCAAAACCGCGTGTACCGCCTCACGCCGGCGGGACTCGCCGCGGGAAGCCGCCTGCGCCCCGCCGACCCGATTGTGCGCGAGAAGGCCGGGAGAAAGCTTGAGCAGGAGATCAAACAGATTCTGGCGCACCCCGTGTTCCGGACGTGGCTGCAGAACCCGGCGCTGCCCAAACATTTCCGCGATGCCGGCCATTTCTGGGGCATCGCTCCGGGCATGCCGGCACGAACCATCCGCGAACGCGTGACAGGTTTTGAACGCACGCTCGCGGCTGCCGCGGATTTCCTGGCCGCTGCCGGCGTCGACGAAGTCACCGAGCAGCGCGGCAAAATTCTATTCCACCGCGAAGACATCGAGCGGAGC
>JBEKTG010000178.1:0-7005 GCA_049516275.1 Candidatus Acidiferrales bacterium | reverse complement strand
CCGCTTCGATCCCCGGCACATTCGGGACAATCAGCACCGAAACGAACTTGCGCCGGTCGCCGATCACGATCGCGTTCGATATGAAGCGGCTGGTCTTCAGCAGATTCTCGATGGGCGCAGGCGCCACGAACTTCCCGCCCGCGGTCTTCAGCAACTCTTTCTTGCGGTCCGTGATGATCAGGTAGCCGTCCGCATCGAGCCGGCCGATGTCGCCGGTGGAGAACCATCCATCGGGCGTAATCACCTGGGCCGTTTCCGCGGGCTTGTTGTAATAACCCTGCATGACGCACGGGCCCTTCACGAGAATTTCGCCGTCAGCCGCGATGCGCAACTCGACGTGCGGAATGGGCCGCCCCACGGTTCCCACTTTGTTGGCCGGAGGCAGGTTCGCGGTGGCGATCGGCGAAGTCTCGGTCAGTCCATATCCTTGAAACACCGGCAGATTCACAGACCAGAAAAATTCCGCGAGTTCGGGCGCCAGTGGCGCACCGCCGGAGACGAAGTTGCGAATACGTCCGCCCACGCCTTCGCGGATCTTCGAATAGACGATCTTGTCGGCAATGAGCCATTGCAACTTCACGGCGGCCGGCACTTCCCTTCCGTAGGCGCGCCACGGGACCGCCTTGGCGGCCACGCGCAGCGCCCAGTCAAAAATGGCGCGCTTAGCACCCGATTCGCGATGGCCTTTCTCTAAAATATTCGCGTACATCTTCTCGAAGAAGCGCGGCACGGCGGCGGTGATCGTCGGATGCGCTTCGAGCAGCGCTTCCGCCACGGTTTCCATTTTCTCGAGATAAGCCACGGAAATTCCGCGAAACAGGAAGCCGTAATCGAGCGTGCGCTCGTACACGTGCGCGAGCGGCAGAAACGAAAGGGCCAGATCGTCGCGATGGAAGTCGTAGCCTTCGAGGCCGTCGAACGCGTTCGAGCACAGGTTGGAGTGGTTCAGCATCACCCCTTTAGGCTCGCCCGTCGTTCCCGAGGTGTAGATGATCGTCGCGAGCTGGCCGCTGCCCACCTCTGCCGCACGCCGGCGGTATTCGGCCACCTCCGCGTCGCCCGCTGCTTCGATCAAAGCTGCGTAATCCAGGAACGAACCCTTTGAGTCGGCGGGTGGATCAATCGCAATCGCTTGCTCGAGCGTTTTCAGCTTGGGGCGGCATTCCGCGATCTTGCGAGCGCGCGGTTCACCGGCCGCGACTACAACCCGCGCGCCCGAATCGTTCAGAATGTAGACGAGGCGCTCGGGCGACTCGTTGAAGTAGACGGGCACCGTGACGCCGCCCAGCCCTTGAATCGCGAAATCCGCAACGTGCCATTCCGGGCAGTTCGGTGAAAACACGGCCACGCGATCGCCCGAGCGGATGCCCAATTCAAAAAGCGCTTTCGACAAGCCAGCCACGCGGCGCAGCATTTCCGCAGCGGCAATCGGCTCCCACCCCTTCGCACTTCGGTAAACCTGCGCGCGCGGGTTCGCGTAGCGGTCGACAGCATCGAGAAAGCATTCTGGGACAGTACGATTTTCAGCCGCCATTTCGCAGCAACTCTAGCGTAGAGGAGCGCTGCCGCGCAAATGCATCGCGAAAGAACGTCCGCGCGAAGGTCTCTGCAAGCGAGGCCTCCGCGCGTGCGGTGGTTGAGGAGAAAGCCTGCCGGAGAACGAGGGCTCTTCTAAAACTCCGAACTTGTGTTCCGCAGCTCGTGAATTTCGGGACCGGAAGCAATCCTGGCCTGCTGCAGGCACTCGATTGCCGTATCGCGCTCCTGGCGGGCTTGTTCGCCATAGCGTTCGCGGTCGGATGGAACGGTGGTGTGCACGGCAAGTTCTTCAAACTCGATGGTCTTCTTCAGATGTTCCTGTGCCTCTTTGTCATACTGTTCGCCCATATACAATCGCGGGACTGTCTTTGGCATCGCATCTCTCCCTTCGCGCTCGTTTTGCTTGGACCAAGAAAATGCTACGAGCGCGCGGGAGATTGAGCAATACCCGGAAACGGGTATCCGCTTCGACGCTGGCTCTTTGGGGTTACCGCAACCAGGGCGATTTCAGCAGCATGACGAAGATGAATGGCGCCAGGAGTCCCGCCAGGCCTATGACGGCGCCAGCGAGTATCTCCTTTCGCATTACTGCTTCATTCTTCGTCCGCTGCTGCGCGCCCGCGCGGGAGGCGTTTCTGGCCGACTTCAAGGCCGGCTCGATGTGGCACAAATCAGCCGGCGTCAGCGCCGTTCTCCCGGCGGAACCTTTTCTCACCTGCACGAACTCTCGCCGGAATTGCGCCAGCACATACAGAAGAAACGTGCAGGCGCCCGCGCTTAGAATGCTGAAAGCGATAGGTACCATGTGAATCCTCCCGAAACAGCGAGTTCACTTGCACCACGCTTCCAAGTCTACAAAGGGGGCGTCAAGCGCGCATAAGCGGACACTAAATCTTTCGTAAGGCGCTCGATCCATAAGTGCCGACTTTTCAGCGGAAACAGCTTGCGGACCCGGAGGTTTCAGCCCTTCAGCAGGCGCGTTCTATGGCTTCTTGATCGGTTGTCACAAAAGCTGTGTTACCATCCTGCTATTCCGCGCCCTCCGGAGAAACATGCCGGAGTCCGCGCGTTCAAATTGAGAATTCGGGAGGTGAAAAATGTCACTTGGCAAGCGCGCGACAGCTGAATTTTTCGGCACCTTCTGGCTGGTCTTCGGCGGTTGCGGAGCGGCGGTGCTGGATGCTGCATTCCCAGGCCTCGGGATCGGCTTTCTGGGAGTCGCCCTGGCGTTCGGACTCACGGTTCTGACCATGGCCTTCGCCATCGGCCATATTTCGGGGTGCCATCTCAATCCCGCGGTTTCGCTCGGCTTGGCCCTAGGCAAACGATTCCCGATGTCGGAAGTGCTGCCCTACTGGATCGCCCAGGTGCTGGGCGCGATCGCCGCATCGAGCGTGCTGTACGTGATCGCATCCGGCAAAGCTGGATTCTCTCTGGCCGGCGGGTTCGCTTCGAACGGCTATGCCGACCATTCTCCGGGGGGCTATTCGCTCACCGCCTGCCTCGTGGCGGAAATCGTCCTCACCCTGTTCTTCCTGCTGATCATTATGGGTTCTACCGACCGGCGCGCGCCGCAGGGCTTTGCCGCCATTGCGATAGGCCTGGGCCTGACGCTGATTCACTTGATTGGCATCCCGGTGACAAATCTCTCGGTGAATCCGGCACGCAGCACGGGGCCGGCGCTGCTCGTGGGCGGATGGGCGATCCATCAGCTTTGGCTGTTCTGGCTGGCGCCGCTCATCGGCGGAGCGCTGGGCGGGGTAATCTACCTCGTATTGTTCGGTGACGTCCGCGAAGCCACTGTGCCGAATTCTGTGGAGAGGGCAGAGTCAAACGCCGCCGCTTAGGGACTTGCCGTGTGGATGGGGACGCGGGAGATCGTAGAATTTCCCGCGTCCCTCACTCGAATTGATTCGCAAACTCCCCAACTATAGGCATAATGATTCGATGAACGTTGCGCCAGGCCCACGGACGCGTGTGGTCCTCGCCCGCCTCCTGACGGCAGGAACCCTATTTTTTTGTGCTTTCCCCGCACTAGCACAAGACCAGCAGGAACCGGCTCCGCTCCTTCTGGCGGCTCTCCAAACGCAGTCCAGCAGTCAGCCCGCGGCGCCGGCTTCTTCTTCCAAGCAGGATAGTTCATCGCAAAAAGATTCCGGGAAGGGCAAAAACGAGCGGATGTTTTTCGTGATGCCCAATTTTCTGACCGTTGAAAACGAATCTCAGGTGGCGCCCATTTCCTGGAAAGAGAAATTCGTCATCACGTCCAAGGGAGCGTTTGATCCCTACGAGTTCGCGGTGGTGGGGCTTCTTTCAGGGATTCGCCAGGCCGAAAACGCTTACCCTGGTTTCGGGCAGGGATTCGAAGGCTACGGGAAACGCTACGGCACGGCGTTCGCGGACCAGGTCGACGCAAACATCATGGTGGGGGCGGTGTTCCCTACCATCCTGCGAACAGACCCTCGCTATTTCCAGTTGGGCAAGGGGAGGTTTGCGCATCGCTTTGTCTACGCCTTCAGCCGCATTTTCATCACCCGCCGGGATTCGGGCGGCCGCCTTTTCAATTTCCCCGAGTTCGCGGGCAACGCCACGGCCATCGCCATTTCAAACCTGTATTACCCTCACGCGGATCGCGGCTTTTCCCCGAGCGCGAACAACTGGGGAGTTCAGATGGGCATCGACGCCCTGGGAAATGAGCTGAAAGAGTTCTGGCCGGACATTCACCGCCGCATCTCCCAGCGGAAAAAGGCCGCCAGCGCAACGGCCAGCCCCGCCGATTAGTTCCGCGTTTGGCGCCCCGGGCCGGCCTCGCAGATGCATCCGCTTTCGCTACGCCGCCAGAAACTTCCGCCGCCCGCTATTCCCAGGGTGGCAAGTCCGATACCCAGCAGCACGAAACTGGAGGGTTCGGGCGTGTTGGTGGGAGGAGGCGGATCGACCAGAAACTCCTGCCCGTAGCTGCCGACCGGAGTCAGGATGTCCCAGTTATTGGGCGCGAAGCCATTCGCCACGGCAGTTTGCGCTTCGCCCACCAGTAAACTGTTGGTGCCATAGGGATCGCCGCCACCGGAAAAACTCCAGACCGCCCATTGCAGCTCCGCCTGAGTGGTCTGGTTGCCGCTGGCGACGGACTGATCGAGCAGCCACGCGATCTCAGAATAAATCGTGCCACTCCCAAGCCGCGTCGAGCTGTAATCCGCCGTGCTGCTGATATCGGTGACCGTGGCCTGCCAGCTCGTGTTGCCGGTGATGTCGTGAGTGAAATCCACACAATAAAACAGGGCGTCCTCGCCGTTCAACGTGCCCTGGTAAGGCGGGATGCCGTAGCCGTTGTCTCCGAAGGCGTAGCCGCCGTTGAAATACACGGTCGCAATGTCGTCCGCTTTTGCGGAAAATGCCAGCAGGAACAGTACCGGAATTAATAAGCTCAATCGCTTTGCCAACACTCCATGCCTCCGTATGCACCGCTCGGGCTCTGTCTGCTGAATTCCCCCGCCTGAGTGGCACTGATGAAGGATGACAATCCCGCGCGATGCTGCAAACAGTACGGGAGTACTTATTTGCTGTAACGTATGCCTCAGTGGAACGCCACGCGCCCGGTCTTGTCTCCAATAACGCGATCAGGCAGAATGCGGGATCAATCAGCGTCCCGGCGAACCGGGTCAGGAGACCCAGAAAATCAGCGAAGCTCATGGGTATCGGATGAGGACCATGTCGCTCACGTCGTCGCTTGCATTCCTGATTGCGATGGGATGCTCGATCGCGGCCGCGCAGTCGGCAAAACCGCCCAGGAACTCCGACTCGAAGGCCTCCGCGCTGGGCGCCGCTTATTCCCAGGCCGCGCTCGCCGCGCTAAAGGCGATTGAAATGGACGACACCGTGCCGCATATGGACAATGACAAGCCCGTGGGCGATAAGACCACGCTTGCCGCCATCGACGCAGCGGGAGCCAAGGCACAAAAAGCACCGGAGAAGTCCACAACGGACGCGTTGAACGCGATCTACAACGACAAGCTCCTCGACAACGACCGGCGCAACACCAAGAAGATGGACTTCGAGTCCGATTCCGGCCTGGAAGACGAGGGCTCCCGAGAAATGACCGCCATGCAGCGCATGCAATCCGATACGGAACTCATCAGCATGGACGAAAAGGAAAAATCCTGCTTCGATGCGATGGAGACGATGCTGAAGGCGCGCTCGTCCAGTATTCCGGCGGCGTGCCTGGCGTGGTCGCCTTCTCTGAAAGCCCTGCCCGCGAGCAAGTAGATGATTCCCTTCCCCCCGGCACGCGTCTTAAAACGGTGCGTTGGCAACGGCCAACACGGGGTTTACAAGCCTCGTCTGCCAGAGTACCTTTCCTGCGGTTTGAAGCCTTCCAGATGAAGAGCCGCCCGACACAGGAGATTTTTTGCCGGTAGCCGGTGAGATAGAGGCCGAGCCTTCCGTTCGAGAGCGGTTTTACCGTCCGGAACTCGATGCGCTGCGTTTCTTCGCGTTCTTCTGCGTTTTTCTGGCTCACGGCTTACCGTCGCACGAGCCCTATTCCCTGCTCGCGCTATCGGGAGGCTTCGGGCTCTGCCTGTTCTTCCTGCTCAGCGCCTATCTCATCACCGAGCTTCTGCTCCGCGAGCGCAGCCGGACCGGCACCGTTCACCTGCGCGCCTTTTACACCCGCCGCATTCTCAGAATCTGGCCGCTGTACTTCGCGATGCTTGCGTTCGGCTATTTTTTCGGAATCGTTCGCCCGGACGCCGCCTGGGGAACGGGACGCCTCTTCGCTTATCTGTTCCTGCTGGGGAATTTCTACACCGCGAGGCATGGGCAGATCATGAATCCCGCCGGCGCTTTGTGGAGCATCTCCGTGGAGGAACAGTTTTACCTGCTCTGGCCCTCCGTTGCAAAAAAAGGAATCCGCTCTCTGTTGCTCGTGTCGTCTTTGGTGATCCCCCTCTCCTATTTCTGGATGTACGTCCTCTACCGCGCCGGCACAAGCCTCGAACAGGGAATCTGGACCAACAGCCTCGTCCAGTTTCAATTCTTCGGCATCGGCGGGCTGCTGGCCTTGGCGTTCCGCAGCGGCAGTCCCACTCTGAATTCAGCGGTTCGCATTCTCATGCTGCTCGCCGGAGTAAGCCTGTGGCTCGTGGCGGGTGGTCCGCTCCAGCTTTTCGGCTCGCGCGACGCCGTTTCGCTCTGGCAACTGATGATGGCCTACGGGTCCGTGGCCCTCGGTTGCGCGCTCCTCTTGACTGGAATCCTCGGCGCACCCTCGAATTGGTTCCCGAAGCCGTTGGTTTATCTTGGAAAGATTTCCTACGGCCTGTACGCGTACCACCTTCTCGGCCTTCGCCTGTCCGAATCGCTCGTTTTCCGATGGCACTCGGCACAACCCGGCAGCGGAACGCCCGTGGCCGCGCGACTTCCCATGGCGCTTGCGATCACCATTATCTTCGCTGCGCTCTCTTA
>JBEKTG010000177.1:0-7012 GCA_049516275.1 Candidatus Acidiferrales bacterium | reverse complement strand
GTCAGCGTTCCGCCGTGCTTTTCCACGACAATCGCTCTCGCAAGCGTCAAACCCTGCCCGGTGCCTTTTCCAACTTCCTTCGTCGTGAAAAATGGATCGAATATTTTGTCGCGTGCCGCTTCGGGGATCCCCGTCCCAGTGTCAGAAATCGATACCTCCACCCAATCCGCTTCCTGCCGCGTCCGCACGACGATGCGGCCTTTATTCCCGGTCTTCTCCATCACGTCCCCAATGGCGTGAGCCGCGTTGACCATCAAATTCAGGAACACCTGGTTCAGATCCCCCAGGTGGCAAAGCACCGGCGGCAATTGGCCGTAATCCTCTTCCACGTCGGCTACATACTTCAGTTCGGATCGTGCGACCACCAGGGTGCTTTCGAGCGCCTTATTCAAGTCAGCGGCTGTTTTCTCCGGGCTTCGATCCACATGTGAAAACTCTTTCATCGCCCGGACGATCTTCGCCACTCTGGCAATGCCGTCCAGCATCTGCTCCATGGCCTTGGGAATCTCGCTGCGCATATACTCCCAGTCGATTCTTTGCCGGATTTCGTCCACTTCCTGAAGGAGTTCCGCCCGCACTGAGCCGCGCCGCGCTTCCTGGCAGATTTCTTCGTACTTGTGGATCATTTCGGTACAGTCCCGGAAGGAATCCTGGACGAAATGCGTGTTATCGCCCACGAACTGGATGGGCGTGTTGATCTCGTGTGCGATTCCCGCGGCGAGTCCCCCGACGGCCTCCAATTTCTGGGCGTGACGGAGTTCCACCTCCATTCGCTTGCGGTCGGTGATGTCGTTGAAGCAGACGACGGCTCCCTTGATATGCCCTTCCTCGATCACGGGAAATGCCGAATAGTCCACGGCGAGATGCGTGCCGTTGGTTCTCCAGAAATATTCCTGATCGGAACGGCCCCCTTGGCCCGTGCTGAAAACGGTGAGAATCGGGCAGTCTTGAGTGAGATACGCGGACCCATCCGGATGGCTATGATGGAACAACTCATGGGCGTGCTGGCCGATCAGGCCCTGGGGGTCGCAGCGAAACATCCGCGCGGCCGAGCGATTCATAAAGGTGATGCACCCGTTCAAATCGAGTCCATAGATGCCTTCCGAGGCGCAGTCTAGAATCAGCAGGCGCTCTTGCATGAGGCGCGCCTTCTGCTCTTCGGCCCTTTTTCGCGCGAGGAATTGACCGATTTGGTTGCCGATGTTCGTTAGAATTCTGAGGAGTTCGTCATCCGGCTCAAGAACCTCGGAGCTGAACAGTTCGATCACGCCGAGGATTTCTTGCCCCAAGGTGATCGGGAATGCCAAGGCGCTTCGCAACTCCGCCAACGTCTCGGCACGCGCGTATTCTGAATCTTGTGTTACGTCGGGAATCCACAGAGCGCCACCGGCCGCCCAAGCGCGGCCCGGAAGGCCTTTTCCCCGTCCCAAACGGCGTGATTGCTTCAGCGCTACAAAGCCGATGCCCTCTCCAGGGGTGCCCTGCCACGTCTCCGCGGAAACCAATTCGCCCGACCCGCGGTCGAGGCTCCAGGCCTGACCGAAGTCGTACTCCAGAGATTCGCAGAGCACGCGCAATATCTGGGTCGTGGCCTCCGGCATCGTCTCTGCCTCGGCCAGGACTCGAGAGATGGAGGATTGCATCGCCGTGCGGGAGCGTGCGCGCTGGCGTTCAATGCAATGAACCAGAATGCGCTCCAACGCGGCGGGGTTTATGCGGTTCTTCGCCAGGTAGTCCTGCGCTCCCGCGCGAACCGTTTCCAAAGCCTCGGAATCCTGATAGACGGAGCTGACTACCACGATCGGCGTCTCGGCGGCCCGCACCTGCAGTTGCTTGAGACTCGCCAGGCCGCTGGCTCCCGGGACGTTCAGGTCAATGATGACCGCATCGAATCGCGCAGCGCCGAGCAGTTCGAACCCCTCCGACATTGTTCGGGCGACTTCCACGCCAAAGGAAACATTCTTCGCGTCCGCCAGTTTGCCGCAGAGTTCACTGGCAGCCGGCGCATCGCTATCGATAACCAGCACCTTAATGGGACGCGTGGCCATATTTGTCTAAATCCAGCCTTTGGAAAGGGTCGGGCTTCACTTCGCACGGGCACTACGTGAGCAGACCCGTAACGAAACAATCGTCAGTTGCAGGGGAAAGGTTTAGGCAGGAGAGATACCAATGTCATCAGCGGTGCTGAACTGCTACACCTCGTCGCTGGGTATTTCAAACCGTACCAGGTTCGATTGAAAGCCTTTCGTTTTTACAGCGCCATAGAGGATTCCAGCCGCCATCCAGGCTGTACCGGCAAGCTTTGCGGCTTGGCTGAGATTCAGCCAGATAAAGAAGCAAATTCCGAATCCGAGAACAGGGATCGCGAGATTTGCCCACCTCTTCTGATCGGCACGCACGAAATACCGGAAGAATGCCGCGGCATTCACGCCCATGAACGCGATGAATGCCCCGAAATTCAGCAATTCCACGCCACGCTCGTAGCTCACCAGAAACGAGCCCAGCAGTGCAAATGCGCCAATAAGGACAATATTATTCAGGGGAATGTGCCGTTTCGGCTCAATAGCCCCAAAGAATCTCCGCGGAATGGCGTCGCTGCGGCCCATTCCGTAAAGCAATCTTGCCGCCGCGAGTTGCGATCCCATGCCCGATCCGACGTTTGCAATCAGGATCGTGAAATTCACGAGGTGGAAGAGAAAAAATCCGCCCGCCTGCCGGGCCACCAGCGGAAACGCCGATTCCACCATTTCCGGTGGGAACGGCTTCGGCCCCCACACCAGTTGTGCAGCATAAACTTCCAACGCCGAAAGAATGCCCGTGGTCACACAGACCAGAACCGTGGCGAGTAAAATGTTCCGTTTTGGATTCTCGGCCTCTTCGGAAAGCGTTGAGATTCCGTCGAATCCTATGTACGTGAGCACCGCAATCGATGTGCCGCGAAACACCCCATGCCAGCTGAAGGTTGCAGGGTTGTAGAACGGCTGGATGAACAGGGCAGCGCCGTATTGATGGAGCCCCCAAAGGAAACGAACCACAAAAGCGAAGAATATGACGACGACAATCATCATCGCTCCCGCCAGCACGTCGTTAATCCGAGCCGACGTCTTGACGGCGCGAAGATTCAAGGCTGTGAAAGTCACTGCAAAGGCGGTCGCGAGTGCCCAATATGGCAGGCCTGGGAAAATATTCTGCGTGAGCTTGCTACAGATGACCGTGCAGATGAGCGGGTTCAGGATGTAATCCATTACCATGGCCCAGCCGGTCACGTATCCGAGCGCCGGATGAATCTCCCGGCTCACGTAGGTGTAGGCGGATCCCGCGCTCGGGTACGCACGAGCCATTTTCCCGTAGCTGATCGCCGTGAACAGCATAGCGACCATCGCGATTAGAATCGTGGTTACAACGTGACCGCCGGCCTCATTGCTGATCACACCGTAGATTCCCATGGGCGCAATGGGCTGAACGATCACGATGCCGATGATGATCAAATCCCAGAGAGTGAGGACACGCCTTAGTTTTCCCGTCGTTTGCGGAACTTCAGCGCCGGCGTTCGCGACCGTCACTGATTCTCGCCTTGAGAGCCATCGGACGCGGGCTGTTGAATCGGAACGATGGCGTTCTGAATATTCCATCCCGCAACGCGCAGCTTCGCTCCGTCGCGAAGGGCACCCGAATCCACAAACTGCGCAGTGATTTCGCGCGACTCGCCCGGCAGCAACTCTATGTAGTTGTCCTGCCAGAGCACCGGAAGAATCTCCTCGTCGTTGTTCGAGCGCTCGACCGCAAGCGCCACCTGAAACGCGAGCTGATCGCTCGGATTCCTCAACTTCACGCGGACCATAGGGCCCTCCCCACCCGGCTCGATGAATGCCGACACATCCAGCGCGCCTACCTTTGGAAGCGACTGGAGCGCAGTGAAATCCTCGTAGGAAGATGCGGGAGTAAATTGGTACGTCGTCTTTTTCCAGTCGTACACGGTCTTCTTGGCGGAAATCCAGTAGAAATTGGCGGTGATTTTCTTACCGTCCCCGCCTTGCAGATCGAGACCCACGAAATACACAGGCGATCCCGAACTGAATACCTCGGCCGGGATAGTAAACGCGTTCGCAACTGCATCCGCGCCAACATCGATCCGGGCCTGCTTCGAAAATCGCTCGTGCAAATCGAAATCGTAAACTCTGGCGGTAACGTCCAGCGCCGCGGCGGCCTCGTAGCGGCTGTTTACCACCACAACGCTGCGATCGTCATAGGAATACTGCACGTGCAGGGGTTCGCAAGCCTTCTTGGCCCCGAAATATCCGCCTGCGGGCTGAAGATAATGATCGTAGAGATGCCAGATCAGCGAGGGCCAAGCGTTATTTAACATCCATTGGATCACGCCCGAGGAGTCGTACTTATTTCGGGAGTAAGCCTCAAACATCGCGCGCTCGCTGTCGTAAGCCATGGCTTGCGCCTTGAGCTGGTAATCGGTGAAATCCGCGGGAGCGCCGTAAATCTGCTTCATCGCGGCTTCGATGTGGCCAAGGTTCTTGAATCCCAGCAAACCCGCGTGGTAATCCCACGCGGCGCTGTCGGGGGCGACCTGGGCCGCCGGCAGCATCTTTCTCAGCGAGCTGACCACAGGAACGGATGGCCCCGCGGATGTCTCGGTGATGAATCCGTGCGCCCCGCCATATTTCTCGCCAGCATTTAGCCAGTAATCGGGCGGCACGTAGTCATAGGGTCCCGTCATCTTGAAGCCCGAAGGGCCCGTGACGGTTGTGGCGGATGCGGAAGCGGAGGAAACATAAGGGTTCGGCCAATCGTTCTGCTTCAGGACTTCGATGTAAGCCTTCTCGACGTTGGCAGGCGGCGGATTGTCGCTACCGTTCAGCCAAACAAGGGCACTGGGATGCCTCCGGAGCCGCAGGATTTGAGACTTCAGCGAGGCCGTGGCGATCTCGAGATCGCCGGGTTTCCATTTCGCCCACTGCTCCCAGTAATCGCAACAGCTCCAGCCCGCCATCACGAGCACTCCCTGCTCGTCCGCCAGATTGTAGAAAGCATCGGATTCCATCTTGCCTTCCAGTCGGATCGCATTCAGGTTCAAGTCGAGAATGTAGCGGAATTCGTTTTGCAATCGCTCGGAAGATTCACGCAGCAGCATGTCGGGCGCCCATCCCGCGCCCCGGACTAAAATGCGCTGCCCATTCACGCGAAAGACCCGGTGCCCCCGTCCATCCACCTCAGAAGCTATTTCGCGGATCCCGAATCGGACGCTTTCAGAATCCGAAATCTCACCGTTCCCAATAGCAAATTGCAAGGAGAGATCGTGCAGATTCGGCGGCCCCATTTGCGCGGGCCACCAGATTTTTGGATGGGCGATTTCGAGTTGTGGAAACCCATCGCTAGTGAATCGTACCGTACGTGATTCACCGGGCCCCAGGGTGACACGCTTTTCGAACGCCGCCTGCTCGATCTTGCCGCTCAGAATGCCGGTTACCTGCCTGGCGCCGGCATTGTGAAGTTCCGCTTCGACGGTGAGATCGGCGCGCTCGGGCGAGGCAGCCGGGAAATGAGTAATCACCTGCGGATATCGGATCGTGACGGGGCCGCTCGGCCGCAAATAAACGTCTCGCCAAAGGCCCATATCTTTGTCGGGAGGCGCCGGATTCCAGTCGACCCAGTTGATGCCCAGGTCGGTCTCCTTCTGGGCGATGGTTTCAACCGCGAGGACATTCGCTCTGCTCTGGCTCACAAACGAAGTCACGTCGAATTCGTACGTGCGGTAAGCGCCAGCGACTTCTTTCGCGCCGGCGATGCGGCGCCCATTTACCCAGATATTGGCGCGATTGTTGATACCTTCAAAGTTCAGCCATACGTGATGTCCTGCGTAAGCCGGCGGAAGCTGGAATTCCACCCGGTACCACCACGAACACCGAAACGGGCTGTTCTCAGGCATGGCAAGAACCGAGAAATTCTGCCCGGCCGGATAGGACGCGCCAGGTATACCTCGAAGATTTTGGCCGAAGTAGGGATCCGGAAAGGTCTTGTCCGCGACAAGCGCCGCAACAACCGTGGAGGGAACAGTCGCGCTATGCCAGCCGTCCGTGCGGAATCCGGCCGCGGAAATCCTCTCCCCGGTTGATTTCAGCTTGCACGAAGATTGCAGCTTCCAGCCGGTGTGCAGATCGAATCGTGTTTCCGGCGCGCTGGGAGAGTCCGCGAAAACCCGGGGAGAAAAGGCAACGCAGGCAAAAATCAAAGCGACGCAAACGGCTGACGGGCCAGCGTATCTTGTTCTAGCGCTCATGGCATGCCGTTAGGATGCGGCACGCTAGTATCCTACCTGAAGCGCTAGACGGGCGGAATCTGCGAAACATTCCAGCCCCCGCCGATTGCCTTGATGAGCAGTACACTGGCATTCATGCGGCGAATCAGAATCTCAAGCGCGGTGACTTCATCCGAGAGCGCGGCGCTCTGAGCGGTCGTCACTTCCAGGTAGTTGGTCACGCCGCCTTTGTAGCGCGTGGTCGAGAGATCCAAAGAATGCTGCGCGGCGGCCACGGCGGCATCTTCGGTCTTGGCTTCTTCCTGCAACACCCGCAGCGCCGCCAGGTTATCTTCGACTTCCTGAAACGCGACGAGCACCGTCTGCCGGTAGTTGTCGACAGACTGCTCGTAAAGGGCGCGTGTCTGGTCGGAGATCCCACGCCGCTGACCGCCATCGAAAATGAGTTCCGCGGCCGAACCGGCCAATGTCCAAAAGCCACTGGCGCCTTGAATAAAGGTGCCGATCGCGCCGCTTTCGAAGCCTCCCCCGGCGGACAGGTTCACGTTGGGATAGTAGGCTGCCTTTGCCACGCCGATCTGTGCGTTCGCTTCCTCCACACGCCTTTCGGCGGCAGCAATATCGGGCCGGCGTTCGAGTAGGTCCGACGGCACACCGGGCGGAACGGGCGGGGGCGGTGTGCTCAACGATAGCGGCGGAAGCGCGAACGAAGAAGCCGGCTTGCCCACCAGGACGGCGATG
>JBEKTG010000176.1:0-7027 GCA_049516275.1 Candidatus Acidiferrales bacterium | reverse complement strand
GACGTGATGCTCGATGCGTTTCAGGGCCTGGGCGACCGGCGCATCGCGGTGATCAATCCGGTGAAGGGCGGATTCTTCGGCGAAGGAAACGCACTTGCAGCGGCGGGCGTTCCTACCGCGGCGTTCATGGCCGCGCCCGACTACCTTTGCGCCGCGTCGCCGAATGGCTGCATCGACAAGCTGAGCGCGGAGCTGATGCATGTCCAGCTTCAGGCGCTCGCCAAAGCGCTTCACCGGATGCATGCGATGTCGGCCGCCGAACTGAAAGGCCAGAACGTCTGACTTCTCGGCGCCGGATGATGGCCGATGCCGCTGGACACTCCAGCTTTTGAGGCGATACCCCTACCTGCACTTCGCGCTCGGCAAAAGCCTTTTCGGGTGCCCGACCCTTTGTCGTGTAAGGGTCGGTCTTCGCAGATGTCGACTCAAGGGATGGGAATAATACGGTAGCCTTCCGACCCTCGAAACCGGAGGGTCGGGCACCCGGAAAGGCACGCCTGACGATCGCGCTTGACGATGACCCTTGACAAGGATTCGTTCGTATAGGACCGTTACTCGCGCGTGCTGAAAGAAGTTCGCTTCCCGAAACATCCACACTCTCGGCCCCTATCTCTCACTGGAGGATTCACCGATGCGCTTCGTGCTGTTTCTCTTCTCGCTACTGGTTCTACAAGCGGCTCCGGCAATGGCGCAGGACCACCCTTTGCCTGCATGCAAAAACGGCCATATCGCCATCGTGCGCGTTTCGGAAATCAAGCCAGGCGCGATGGATGCCTTCCTGGCGGCGGTGAAGGCTCACAAGGCCTGGTATCGCAAGAACGGCGTCAAAACAAACGACATTTTTGTTTCGCGCGTGATCGTCAAGGATCCGAAGACCGGCAACTGGAGCTACTCGGATTCCGAAGTAATCACCTACCACATCA
Source organism: Candidatus Acidiferrales bacterium (assembly GCA_049516275.1). Classification (GTDB taxonomy): domain Bacteria; phylum Acidobacteriota; class Terriglobia; order Acidiferrales; family UBA7541; genus Palsa-295. The sequence goes on along the minus strand of JBEKTG010000176.1, from coordinate 6,104 downwards.
ATCCTCCCGAGGATAACGAGAAGCTCCCCCGGAACGACGATGGGTGGAAGGCCTACGTGAAAATGTACAACGACAGCTCCACGGTGAAGTCGATCACGCTGTCGTGCATGCCCACGGCCGACCTAAAGTAGCCGCCAACGCGCGATTTGTGTTTTTGCTTTTCCGGGTGCCCGACCCTTTGCAGTGTAAGGGTCGGTCTTTCTTTTGACGTTTCGTTTGATGTCTATTGGGATGTTCCTCCGCCGCAGTTGACTCTTAATTGCGCGGGGCGGCTGTCGCCGATTTTGCGCCGGCTTTCGGAACGAGCTGCTCGATGAAGCGCGCCTCGTCCTCGACGATGCAAAACGCTTCGCCGATTTCCCACTTGGGCTTCAGATTATAGTGATAGCGGATGATCCAGGTGGCCGTGTAGGACTTCGGGTCGTCGATCCTGAATTCAATCTCCAGGCGGTCATGCTGGGGACGGTGGAACACCTCGGTCAGCTTCATGTCCTCGCTGTGGGGATGCCCTTGCCCGTCGATCCACGTCTTGTCGTTGAAGTGCGCGGTTTCGACTACCAGGTCGTCGCCGTCCCAATGGCCTACGGAGTAGCCCATCCACAAGGGGTCGGAATCCCTGGGCATCTCGCGTCCATCCATCCAGATTTCCCGCCACAGGTGCGCGGATTCGTAGAACATGAAAATCCGCTGCGGCGTCTGAACAATTTCAAACGGATAGCCGCCGTTGGTGTAGGCGTCCGGCACGCCCGGCGGATGGCAGCGATAGACGGGATTGATGGTGATGGGGTGATCGTCGGTGAGCTCGCGCCGGTTGGAGTCGAACTGAGCCTGCGCCGCCGGCGTCATGGGAGGAGCCGGATTGTGCTGCGGCTGCCCCGGCACGATGGTGCGCTGCCCGATGGGCGCATCCCAGATGCCGGACATGTCGTGCGCCATTCCCGTTCCGGTTGTTCCCAGATTTTGGCCGGCTGCGCGTGGCGAGAGCGCCGCGGCGAGCGCGAGGTATATGACGATACCGCGCCATGCGATGGCTTTGCCACCGGCGCGCTTCCTGTTGGCACAATTCCGCATGGTCACCTCGTTGGGGTTCCCGTTGCGCACCACACCATATCAAAATTAGCGCGAAAACGAATAGGGACCAGGCCATGCAGAAAGCGAGAAAGATCGACAGCGCGGAGTTGGAGTGCGGGGCGAAGTCGTAGCGGTGGAAATCGTTCCAGCTTGGGGGAGGGCAGGTTCTGCTACAGGGGACCGTCCGAACCTGCCCTCGCTAACAATGGTTGAAAAAAGTCTAGCACTTGACCGTTTCTCTGGTTGTTAAGTCTGTGTAAAGAATGATGCGGAAACCCTGGCACTGCACGCGTCTTGCGGCACCGGGCGCGTATGCTTCAGGCAATAGATCCGGCGCGCAAATTTGCGAATTTGGCGGGCGTTGGCTCATGATTTATAATAATGGTGTGCATCGGCTGCTTGCCGAGAAGGAGGTGATCCCTGAGGTACTCGAAAAACTAGCTGTAGACTAGAGGGGCGGCTGTGAACGAACCAGCGCCCCTCTTTTTATTTCCAGCGATTCCCGGCTTTTACATTTTCCCCGAAGGACGTAAGAAAGACCGAACCTTGCACTTCAAAGGGCCGGGCACCCGCAAATTCAAATACGCAGCATCCACCCCTCCGATGGACAACTCCGAACGACGACCCTACTCGTGCGCTTTGATCGCGTGCGTGCCGTGCGTCACGGCCCCTCCGGCGCGGAGCGCGGCGGCCACGAATACCGCTTCGGAGATTTCCTGGTCGGTGACGCCGGCCTGCCGCGCCTTGTTCGCATGAATCTCGATGCAATAGGGGCACTGCGTCGTGAAGGCTACGGCCAGCGCCATCAGCTCCTTGTATTTTACGGGGATGGCCCCGGCGGCCATCGCGGCCTTGTCAAACGCGACAAACGCTTTCATCGCCTCGGACGCGTTAGCTTCGATCGTCTTCATCTTGGCGAGATTCTTCATGTCGTACATGGCGTGCCTCCGTATCGGCGGAACAGCCCGCGTTCCGCAACGCAGAATTTGAAGCGTGAATTATAACTTGCGCCGCGGAGTTTCCATATCTCATCGCGCCGCCGATGGGAGAAAGATCGACCCCCAGCACTTCCAAGGGTCGGGCACCCGCAACAAATTCCAACTCAGGCGAGATGGGCGATAGCTTTGGACGCGAGGCGGTCGAAGGCGCGAACGGCGAGTTCGAGGTGGTCCTCGCGGGTGTCTTCGATTTTGTTGTGGCTGATGCCGCCGAGCGACTGCACGAACATCATCACCGTGGGGATTCCGGCGCGGGAGACTTCGGCGGCGTCGTGGAGCGGGCCGGAGGGCATGCGGTGCGCCTTCGCGGCGCCGGTGACTTCGCGGATGGCTTCGTCGCATAGATCGAGCATCTTCGCCTCGAAGGCGATGGGCTCGATCTGCCAGATGCGCGACCATTCCACCGTGCAGTGCTCTTCGCGGGCAAAGCGTTCGCTCGCTTCGCGGGCCTCGCGGAACATCGTCGCCAGCACCTGCGCGTCGAGGTCGCGCTGGTCCAGCGTGGCTTCGCAGCGGCCTACTACCGCCGTGACGATTCCGGGGAACGTTTTGACGCTGCCCATCGTGCACACCGCGTCGGGATGCTTGCCGGCAATGGCGCGAATTTCGAGCGCGAGTTTGGCGCAGGCGGCGAGCGCGTCGCGGCGGGCGTTCATGGGAGTGGAACCCGAGTGCGCCTCCTGTCCATGGAACGTAATGGCGTGCCGCTCGACTCCCTTGGTGCCCAGCACGACGGCCAGCGGAAGGTTCATGCGTTCTAGCACCGGGCCTTGCTCGATGTGCAGCTCGATATAGGCCGCGGCGTTTTTCTGCTCGCGCGCGGCTTCCGAGAAGCGATCCATCTCGACGCCGCAGCGGCGAAGCGCTTCGTCCATGCGGATGCCGTCGCGATCGGTGCGGAGGCGATCGGCGGCAACCGTTGCGGTGCCCGCGAACGCGGAGGAGCCCAGCAGGCTGCGCCCGAAGCGCGCGCCTTCTTCATCAGCCCAATCGACCACGCGGATGGTTACGGGCGGGCGTCCGTGAAACTCTTCGTTGATTCGGCGAAGGATTTCGAGCGCCGCGAGCACGTTGAGCGCGCCATCGAGCCAGCCGCCGTTCGGCACAGAATCGAGATGCCCGCCAATCAGCAATGCCTTTTCGCTCGCGCCAGGAAGAGTCGCCCAGTTGTTGCCGGCCGCGTCGTAGTGATGCTCGACGGGCAATCCCACGAGCTTGCCGGCGAACCACTCCCGCGCCTTGAGCCAAGTATCCGTCCACGCGACGCGCTGCGCGCCGTTGGCGTCGCCGGTAAGCGCGCACAATTCTTTCAGCTCGGCAATGGTGCGTTTGGGATCGAGAGGCATGTCGGGCCAGCTCCTCCAGAAAGGAAGTAGCGTAGCACGCCTCTGAATTTCCGGGTGCCCGACCCTCCGGTGTCGAGGGTCGGAACGCTACCGTGTCATTCCCAGCCGATGAATCGGCATATGCGAAGACCGACCCTTACACGACAAAGGGTCGGGCACCCGAAAAGACCAGACGCCGTTGGCTTCCGCGACACGCGCGGAGCGCTCGGAATTGCCCGCATTGGATCGGCCCGGTAACGTTAATTGATATTCGCAATCAAGGAGCGCTATGGGCGGGACGCGGGTGCCCAGGATGATTTTTGGCGTGATCGCCGCTTGCGCGGCAGTGCAGGCGGTACTCGCTTTTCCGCAGTTGCCGGCGCGAATGGCTTCGCACTTTGGGTCATCGGGGATGCCCAATGGGTGGATGCCAAAGCAATCGTTCTTCGTCGTTTACGCGGCGGTCATCGGCATAGCCGCGCTCGTGGGGTATCTGGTGCCGCGGTCGATTGCGAAGAAGCCGCTGGAACGCATCAATCTCCCGAACAAGGAATACCGGCTCGCGCCGGAGCGCCGCGCCGAAACGCTGGCATTCTTCGAGCGCTACTTTGCCTGGTACAGCTGCGTCCTGCTGTTGATACTCGTGCTGGCAATGGGCCTGGCGATTCAAGCGAACTTCACTTCCCCTCCCCGGATGGCGACCGGGCCAATCGTCTCCGTGATTGCGGGTTTTGTTGTGTTCAACGTGGCCTGGGTGGTTTGGATGATCCGCCACTTCTCAAATCCGCGCTAGACACTTTTGGCGAGTGACTTGGGGCGCAGAAGCTTTGGACGCACCACTCGCGCCCACCACATCCACAGGCCTGTGATTACCAGCGCGATGGGTGCGATGCCGAAGAGCGTCCAGATGAGCTTGGTGGACATGCCGCCGAATCTGCCGAAGTGAAGCCTCGCCAGCCAGCTCAGCGATTGCTCGGCGATCGTCGCTTTTCGGCTGGCTCGAGCGGGCGGATCGAGGAAAGCCACCGCGGTTTCGAATGGCTCGGGAACGGCGAGGTAAATGCCGGAGAAGCCCCACAAAAAAATGAATGCCAGGGACCAGATGCCCACCGCGCGATGGAGCCCCCAGTTGAACGCGCGCGCGTCCGCTTTCCAGCTAATGGTGAGCGCCCGGCGCCATCTGCCGGAGCCCGGCCACCAGATCACGGCGCCGGTTACGCACAACAGAATTGTGGCCGCGCCGCCGATGCCGTTGACGACCCGCCCGACGGGCTCGTCGAGGAGGTTGTCGTGGAGATCGGTGAGCCACTCGATGAAACGAAACGTGCGCGAAACGGAATCGCCGAGGTCGGCGCCCGTATAGGGATCGAACAGGCGCTGCAACGCTTTTTCTCCGCGCTCCAGAGATATCTCCGTGGGTTGATCCGGTTTGCGTGGCGGCGTGACCGAGAGAATCTGATACTCGGGATAGGCCTGCTGCGCGAAGTGCGTAAGCTGATCTTTCGAAAGGAGCGGATGCCCGCCCGGCGAAATCACCGGGGGACGCACCGCCGCCTTGGAAATGTCCACGCGGTAAATAAGGACCGTCCCGGAGACGCTCATCAGCAGGACATAGAGGCTCAGAACGATCCCCGTCCAGAGATGGACCTGGTAAACCAACCTGCGCAGCCAGTTCTTCTGCGGATGCTTCCACCAACTGCTCCAGAATCCAAGAGAATGCGCGGCCTCTGGCACCGGCGTTTCTGGAGTGGTAGCCGCAGGAATCATCGCCAAATCACGATAGCACTAAATAGAGCGACGATGGTTCCGGAGTCTGTTCCGCACCTTGCGGCTCAAAAAAGAAAGGTCTGAAATTTCTGAAGCCCCGAACTGGTTCATACGGCTGGTTCGCAGCGCGCAGCTGATTCGAAGCGATTACTCCAGGGGATTGGCAGGCTTCCCGGCGGCCGCTCTCGTGCGGTCGTACTCGGCGCGCGTGAACGCCTCGAGAGTCGTCGAACCATCCGCGCCGGGCCGCTCGGTGATGAGAATCGCGTTGCCCGGCAGCAGCCAAAGCTCGCGGTGCGCGACGTATTCCACACCATAGGCGTTTTTCGCGGGCTGCGTAGTCTCGCTGGTGGGCGGGCCGTAGGCTTGCTTGACGCCGGCGAAGATATCGTCGAACTTCTGGCCGCGATAGTTCACCTCCGCATTGGGAGCGGAGTAGATCAGCTCGACCTTCACCAGGCGTCCGCCGTCGAAAGTGAACGTGTCTGTGCGCATCTCCGTAAGATCGCCGCCGCCCTTGTAATCGTAGCGTTTGCCGCCCACAGCCTGCCGGCGCGAATCGTCTAGACCCGCGCAGTATTTCTTAAGCTCGCGCCTGCTGGACTTTTCCACGCTCTTGAAATCGCCGCTCGCGCACGCCCCCAGCATCTGTTTCTCGTAGCCTTCGGCGAAGAACTGCGCGGCTGCCTCCCCGAGCTCGTGGCCACCCTTCACCTTCATGAACTGATCCTGCGCCAGCGCGCCGCAAGTAAGAACGAGCAGAACACAGAGCGAAAAGATCGCGGGTGCTGCGCGAAATAAACGATTCGTGGGAATAACCCTCGGGATAGATAGTCTCGTATCATCGTATACCCAATTCTCGGCAGAACGAGTCCGTTCCCGTCTTGGCGTCCTGCCCTGGACAATACAGGTAACTCCAGTCTGACTGCGAAAGACTGCCGTT
>JBEKTG010000175.1:0-7036 GCA_049516275.1 Candidatus Acidiferrales bacterium | reverse complement strand
ACGTTCAGCGACACGGTCGTGGATAATGACGAGCCTGCCGAATCCCGGACTCGAACCCTGAAAGAGAAAGCCCCGGGCACGAAAGGAATCCCCGAGATCGTTCCAGCCGAAGACCTCAAAGTGAGACCCGGTGCAATCTGCCCGGCGGTCGCGTCCCAAGAGTAAGGGGGCACGCCGCCTCTTACCACGAGCGCCGTATCGTAATCAGTCTGTGCAATCCCCACGGGGAGAATCGGCCTCGTGATCCGCAACGGAGTAGGACTCGCGGCCTTCAGCGGCGCAGACGCCTGCTTGTGGGGCGCAAAGGAAACCACATTCGCTGCGGGCGAGATCTGTCCCTGCGCCCTCGCCACGGGAAAGTTGACATTCGTGATCCGCGGAGAACTGGCGCTCGACGTGGCTGCGGCTAAAGCCTTACCGGAAGATGCCAGCCGATTGGTTGCGAGGTCCTTGCAGCCGATCAGGCAGACGACACCGAGAAGCAAGCCGGCAAGGGAAAAGAAACTCGCGAAGCACATCAGCTGCCAGCTCGGAGCCTGATCTACCGGTATCGCATCGATGAGTGCGGCGTTCGCATGTGGTCCCAGCCCTCTGAGCCGCCATCGGACGCTGAGCCACTCGGTTTTTGCTGCCATTGTTTATTCCCCTAAGAGCCTCGGCAAAATCCTCGCCAGAAATTCGAATCAACGAGCAAATTTCAACGAGCCAATTGACGAGCATTTGTACCGCGCCGCAAGCTTCCCGAGAAATAGAGCAGGCGTACTACGACTCGGCCTGTCCTGTCTGACAGGGCGAAAATAACTCGCAAGTGTCGGTCTCACTGGGCACGCGAGGGGAGATGGCCCCCCCGGGCAAATGAAGCTTACCGCAAACCCCTGAGGACTTCCGCTTCCTCCGCCAGCGCTTCGCCGATCTTCTCCAGCAAAGCGTCGCGGGTAAAAGGTTTCATCAGGAAAAATTTTCGCATTCCGAGGAGCAGCCCCGTGTAGCTTGCCGTGTAACCCGACATGTACACGATTCTGATCCCCGGCCGCTCGCGGCTCAAATCCTGCGCCAGGGCGTGGCCGCCTATCTCCGGCATCACGATATCCGTCAACAGCAAATCGATGGTTCCTTCATATTGGCGGCTAACGCGCAGAGCTTCGGCGCCGTCTTTCGCTTCCAGCACCGTGTAGCCGCATTCCTGCAGGCTACTCCGGGTCACGGCACGCAAGGAGGGCTCATCCTCTGCCAGCAGGATGGTGTACTCCTTTTTAGGAACCGCGGCCGATTCATCGTGCACTTTTTCGACTGCAACCGCTTCGTCGGTGAGGGGCAGATAAATTTTAAAGGTGGTTCCTTCGCCCGGATTACTGAAGACGTCGATGTACCCAGCGCTTTGCTTGACGACCCCGTACACGGTTGACAGGCCGAGTCCCGTGCCCTTGCCTTTTTCCTTGGTGGTGAAGAAAGGCTGAAAGGCCCTGGCCTTGGTTTCAGCATCCATTCCGGTTCCCGTGTCCGCCACCGTAAGCAGCACATACGATCCCTGCTGCACCGGGTAGGGGTGCTGGCGCGCAAAAGCCTCGTCCATCAGGACGTTCGCCGTCCGCAGGATCAGCCTGCCTCCCTTCGGCATGGCATCCCGGGCGTTCACCGCCAGATTCATGAGGATCTGCTCCAGCTGGCTCCGGTCGGCTTTCAACCGGGCGGGATCGGCGTGCAGGCCGGTCATCACTTTGATGTCGTCCCCTAAAACACGGCCGAGCAGCTTTTCCATGTCGCTGACAATGAGGTTCAGATCGAGAACCGTCGGGTGCAGCACCTGCTGCCGGCTGAAAGCGAGGAGTTGCTGGGTAAGAGACCCCGCCCGCTTTCCCGCATTCACGATTTCGTCGACGCTTTCGCGAAGGGCGTGCGTTTTGTCCAGCCGCCGCTGCATCGATTCGGCGTAGCCGATCATGACGCCCAGAAGATTATTGAAATCGTGCGCGATTCCCCCGGTGAGCCGGCCCACCGCTTCCATCTTCTGCGCCTGCCGGAATTTCTCTTCCAGCTGTTTTCGCTCGCTGATATCGCGGTTGACGATGACCAGCTTTTCGATCTCACCCTTTTCGTTGCGCACCGGGCTCGCGGTTGACTCCAGAAAGCGCCAAGTCCCGTCTTTATGGCGCATGCGGTATTCGATGCTTCGCGGCGCGCCGCCATTTTGCACGTGCTTCGCCGCTTCTCGCACCGTTTCGAGATCGTCCGGATGAATTTGCTGGAACGATGACGTGGTTTTCAGCTCTTCCGCGCTGTAGCCCAGAACCCTCTCATACGCGGGGCTGTTATAGAGCCGCTGGCCCTTCGCGTCGACCACGGCGATCATATCGACCGCATTCTCGCCGATCAGCCGGAAAAGTTCTTTGCCCTGGCCCAGTTCCCGGCGAATCCGGCGGATTTGCAGTTGCTGGTATATCGTGTGGATGTCGAACAACAGTACGAAAGCCACCAGCCCGCGGATGGCCAGGATCGGATGCAGCGAAACAAAATCCACGGTGCGCCTGGTCCACAGTGGGAAGATCAGTAGAGCGATTCCGAACGCCAGCAGCAAGTTGAGAAAAATGGTGAAAGCCCACAGGAGCGGCTGTTGGAGCCCGGCTGTTTCCGGGGTCGCGGAGGCAGGACTCGGCGGTGGCGTTTTTTTAAGCTTCATTTTCAGAATGAGGCTTCCCGGTGAACCAACCCGGGAGCAGGAGAAGCACCGCCCTCTGTAATGCTACATCGGCATATTCGTGAATTTCTTTAGGCCCCCTCGGGTTCACGCGCTGACTCACGCCACCGGCTGAGGGAGACCCTCCTTCACTTAGCGCTGGACGGCGCTAAAGATATTCGCAACAATGCAGCGGGCTCGGCCGGGGTTCAAGGACGCTGCTGGGAAAAAGGAGATATTCGCAATGGGGAGCGAAATGAGAATCGTTGAGCGGGGCGCGAGACTTCGTTGGAGGCTCAGCTCCATACTGCTGCTGATCTCGTTTGTGTGCGCGGCCACTGCTTCCGCGCAGTACCCGGCGCAATACCCGTCCCAATCCCAGGTCAGCAAGGATGGAACAGCGGTCCTGCTGGAAGACTACGTGAATCTGCCGCTCTCGAACCCCACCCAGGGCAATATTCCCCGGGCACCGATCGATTACAAGGCCCAGCTGGGCCGCGCCACTTCGCTGCGTTCGGAGCCTGCCAACGCTCCGCTGGCGGCATCGCGCTTCTTCGTGATCGACCAGAGCCACACCATCTATATCCTCGACAAAGCCACCAAAGCGTTCATGCCCTATATCGATTTCGACCGGATTTTCCCGAAGTTTGTCTCGAGGACGGGAAACACCCCGGGAGTCGTGTCGATCCAGTTCGACCCCGGCTATGCCAAAAACGGCAAATTCTATACCGTGCACATCGAAAAACCCGACCTCGAAGGCTCGGCAGCGCCGACGAACACCCAGATGCCCTCCCTCAATTTGGATGGTTATACCGTAACGCCTGCCGTGAATCCCCCGGCAGGTCCGGCGCACCTGGAGGGGGTTCTGATCGAGTGGACCGACGCCAACATCCGCAATGCAACCTTCGAGGGAACCGCTCGCGAGATTCTTCGCGTGGGATACGACCGCAATCACCCCATGTCCGACATGATCTTCAACCCGCTCGCGCGCCCGCACCATGACGATTATGGAAATCTCTACATCGCCGTCGGCGACGGCGCGCAGGGAGAAACACCCGGCCCCGGACACACGCTTCCGCAACAGCTGAATACCCTGGTGGGCAAAATCCTGCGCATCACGCCCGATATCAATCTGCATCCCAAGGATATGCTCAGCCCCAACGGCCGCTATCGCATCCCGTCCACCGGCCATGACCCCAATCCATTCGTCTCCGTGGCGGGAGCTCGCGCCGAAATCTACGCGTACGGCTTGCGCAATCCGCATCGAATGAACTGGGATGTCCCCTCCAAAACGCTGCTCGTAAACGATATCGGCCTGCACGAGTGGGAGGAGATCAACATCGTGGTCAAAGGCGGGAATTACGGCTATGGCGAACGCGAGGGCAACGAGCAGGTGTTCGTCGACAGCGGAGGAAAAACGGGCAGCCTGATGAATCCGCCGATTCCTTTCCCCGAGAAGGACCGCCTGACGGTCGAGGGCCTTGCCGAACCGGTGACTCCTCTCTATCCCGCCGCCGTCTACAGCCACCAGGAGGGCGACTCCATCGGCAGCGGCTTTGTGTATCGGGGCAAACTCATGCCGCAGATGCGCGGCAAGTATGTGTTCAACGACATGACCACCGGCCGGATCTTTTACGTCGACTTAGCCGAGATGCTCGCGACGCACAGCGAGCGCAACCGGCAGGCGCAAATCCACGAATTGCAGATCATCTACAAAGGCCCGAACGATCCGAGCGCGGTGAAGCACCGGATGTTTGACATCGTGGCGGAGAATTTCGCGCACAAGGGCGGAATCGCCGCCCCCAACCGCGTACTGCCAGGCGGAAGCAACGCCACCACCGGTTGGAAAGATCCCGAGCATCGCCAGCCCAAAACCGATCCCGAAGGAGTCGTCTATGGCGGCGGACATACCGACGTGCGAATGGCGATGGGCGGCGACGGCGAACTCTACGTCCTCAGCAAATCCGACGGCGCAATCCGCAAAATGACGGCCGTCGTTACGCCGCCTCCGGCGTCGAAATAGGCCATGCCGGGCCGGCAGACTGCTTAATTCGCCAGCGGATCGGACCGGAACACAAATTTCTTCGTGTCCGGGAGAAAAGCGTTCGCCAGGCCACCACATGCCCGGTTGTCAGACGCAATATAGTCTGGTTTAGTCCCGCTTAGTGGTGTCCACCACCGTGGCTGCCGCCACGACTACCACCGCCTCGATATCCAGGGAGGGCATGCTCATTGCCCGCATCGTGACCGGCGGGGCCTGTGTGTCCCCGTCCATCCCGCGCTTCGTTGCCATGGAAGTGGTTGAAGGCTGCCTCCCCGCGACCCGGCAACGGCCCGTGATAGCCGTAATGAGGATCGTAGCGGTTATCAACATGCCCGTAGAAACCCCGAGGACCGTGGAACCAGGGTCCAGCTCCCAGAAATACTCCGCCGACAAACCAGTCAGGCCCGTAGTAGCCGTACGGAGCGCAGTCGTACGGAGCATAGTCGAAGTATCCGTAGGGGCATACGGGGGCTGCCCCTATGTTGACGCCAATGGAAACCTGCGCCGGAGTCGCCTGCGCACACATCAACAGAGCTGCGGCGAGAATCGAGAACGCAAGAACCTTACCATATGACATATAAGTTCCCTCCGCCCCCCATTGTAAACCTTTTTCCAGAATCTGGCGCATCATCATGGGCTGCCCAATCACAACAGCACTGCTAACGGGAATCCGCTCATGCGCCGTCGCGCTTGAACAATCGGACGCCCCCCCGAAAAGGCTCGGACTACTTCGCCAGCGGATCGGGCCGGATCTGGAAATGCACGATTTCGCTGGTCGTACCTTTGCCGCCCTCGATATGCCAGACGACTCTCTCGTTGTTGCCCGCCCAGATTCCCCGCCCCTTCCAGCCGGCTTTGGGATCGTCGATGCGTCCAGACATCGAGCGCGTGTAGAAATCCATCGGATACGGCACGCGCATGGTGACGAATTTCTTCTGATCCGGCAGGAATGCGATCAATGAATCGGAGCCGGTGCCGTCCACCACCGGCACGTCCTTGCCCAGTCCAAGGGTATTCGCGCGATCAACCCAGCTCAGGTAGAAGTAGTCGGAACGGATATTCGTGCCCTTGAACGTCGGGCCCGGCACCGGATAGAGCGTCCAGCCCTCCGGGCACTGCTGGCCGGTCGCGGTCGGTCCCCGCAGCACCTTGCACTTGCTGCGATCGAAGCTGGCAAGGTGCGCGCTCCCCCCGAGCGACACCCACACAAGCCCCTTGCTATCGACTTCGACGCCCTGCGTGCCGTACGCCTCCACTCCCGGCGCTTGGGGATTGTTAAACGGCGGCTCGTACACCTCAGTCATACAAGTGGCCGGAGGATTCGAGCCCATGGTGTAGCGGATGATTTTTCCTGGCACGCCTGTTTTGGGTCCGCCGTTCACGCCGCCGACAACCCAAAAGCTGCCGTCAACCGGATTGGACCCCGCCCCGTAGGGCAGCGCCCCGCTCAGCATGCGATCCAGTTTGGGATCGGCCGGCTGGTCGGGCATCGTATACGCACCAATCTTTCCATCGCCGTTGTAATCGATGATGCCCGGGCACCAGCCGTTGGCCTTCTCGGCGTCGTGCGTTTCTTCCCATACGCGCGTCTTGAACCATGCGAACCCGCCGCTGTCCGGTCGCGGCGGCGGTTGCATGGTTGTGTAGAGGGTTTCGTCTTTGTCGTTGGCCCAGGCCCGGTGGCTTCCCGCCGTCCCGCAGATTCCGGCGACAGTCTGCTGGTGAGTCTTCGGATCGTAGAGCACCAGCCCGCTGCCCCTCACCGGGAAATTCTTCGCAAATTGATTGTCGGAACCCTTGCCGCACCAGGTCGGCGGAGTCGTAGGTCTCCCCGAATACCACAATCGTCCCTGGGAATCGATTGCCGGTCCGCCGATGGCGCCGCCTGCCGATCCCCACACGATCTCGTCGCCCCAGAATGGCGACGGCATTTCGTTGTAGAGCGCCGGCCCCGGCCGTGCGCTGGAGGGGGCTTCTGAACCGGGCGGCGTCATCGTGCCCTTGGTGTACTCCACAGGATCGACCCACTCCATCAGCCCCGACGCAGTGTCGGCGCCATAGATGCGTCCATAGGCGTTCGCGCTGGGATAGAAGGAATTGCCGGAAGCCACATCGTGGATGAAAGCCCGGTCCGAAGCATAGCTCCAGATCGAAAGCACGACGTTGCGCTCAAGACCCTGCGGCCGCGGCGGCGCCACCGGAACCTCGCCCGCCGCAATCCGGTCCGACCAATCCGCAAACAGCGCCAGTCCGCGTTCGTGCCCGAAACGCGTATCGACATCCGCCAGCATCTCTCCGCCCACCTGCCCGGACTTCAG
>JBEKTG010000174.1:0-7046 GCA_049516275.1 Candidatus Acidiferrales bacterium | reverse complement strand
GCGAACGGCACGGTGAGCTCCGCGCAGGCGGTTTGATGCCCTACCACGCAGAGAGCGCCCAGCGAATCGAAATGAAATGCCCGCAGGCTGCGGTCTTCGGTATGCGCGCGTATGTTTCCCGCGAGTGTCTGCGCCTCGCGCAGGGCGAATTGCGCTGTGGGAGGGCACGGTTGGCCCGTTTTTGCGTCGACCACGGCAGCGCAATCGCCGACCGCCCAGAGGCCGGGCTGGTCCTGCACCTGGAGGTGCCTGTCCACGATCAGCGCGCCGCGCTTGTCCTTGACGAGTGGAAGGGTCTTCGTCAGCGGGTTCGGTGCCGTGCCTGCGGTCCAGACCAGCGTTTCGGCGTGAATGGCACCATCGCTTAGCGTGACAAGACCAGGCTGAGCGTCCGTCAGCCGGGTGTTCAGACGAAAGGTAACGCCGCGCTCTTCCATTTTTCTTTGGGCATAACGGCCGAGCGTCTCGCTCAATTCGGGTAGGATGCGGTCGCGCGAATGCACCAGCACGATGCGGAGGTCGTCGCGCCGCAGCTTGGGGTAATCCACGACGATGCCGCGGGCATAATCATTCAGCGCGCCGGCGAGTTCGACACCGGCAAAGCCGCCGCCGGCCACGACGAACGTGAGCAGCGCGCGGCGCCGGGAAGCGTCCTCTTCGCGGTCGGCGCGCTCGAACATTTCGATGACGTGATTGCGAATGCGAATGGCGTCGAGCAGGCTCTTGAAGTTGAAGGAATATTTTTCCAGATTGGCCATGCCCAGGTAGTTCGAGACGGCACCGAGCGCGAAGACGAGGTGATCGTAGGGAACTTCCCGCCGCTGGCTCTCGCCACCCGCCGCGGAATCGCTTTGCAGAATCACGCGGTGCGCCGCCAGGTCGATTTCGGCCACCGAGCCGCGAATGAACTCGGTCTGATGCAGGCTGCTGCGCAGGGGCGTGCTGATGTGGCTGGGCTCGAGACTGCTGCCCGCGACCTCCGCCAGCATTGGAGTGAACAGAAGCGCGTTGGTCTCGCTCACCAGCGTGACCGAAAGCGACGCGCTCGAGCGGAACTGCTGCTCCAGGCATTCCGCCGTGCGCATTCCGGCGAAGCCTCCGCCCAGGATCACGACGCGCGTCTTTTTCACCGGCGCTAACGGCGGCTCCGATTCCGCCTCCAGCGTTGCCGCAGCGAGGTCACTTAAGCCCTGGGTTACCAGACCGAGCAGCGCGCCGTAAATAACCCAGCCCACGAGCGCTGGAAAGTGAGTGCGCATTTGCTCCGCGGTCCATTCGGGCATCCGGCTCGAAAATAGAGGAATGGCGATGACGCTGATCAAGGCCCAGAGGGGAATTCCCAGAGCGGCGCCCGCCATCAGGTTGTCGACGTATGCTCCCGGAGTCGGCTCCAGCGCTGCGGCATAGCCGATCCCGACCACTACGCCCAGCAGCACGCCCAGGAAAGGCTGTCTCATCGTAGCCACCAGAACGAAACTGGCGACACCCCCAGCCAAAACGCCTATCAGACTTCGTCGGAGATAGCGGTTCATGATCCGGTCAGGAGTCGATCACGGTTCGTCAATTTGCCGCGAAGCACCCGCCGAGCGGCCTGCGAAAACGGCCAACGGTTGCGAACTCGCGGCGGGCTGGGCGGCCTTCGCTGTTTGAGGGTCTGTAATGGCGCGGCGAATCGCAGCAAGAGGCGCGTCGTCGATCAAGCGAATACCGCTGCCATCACGTTCGATTCCGAGTTCCTTCCACAGTCCTGGAAGATCCACCTGCATGGGCTGGTCTTTCATCTTCGCGTAAAGGTCTTCCATCGCAGTGACGCCTGTGGCGTGATCTCCGGCTTGCAGTGCGTCAACCAGTTTCCAATCCTGGCGGATGTCGCCTCCGGCATTGAGGATTCCGCGAAGGGCGTCCTGCAAGCCTTTTTTGTTTTGGGTTTCGCGGCGGATTTCGACGTCGGCGAGAAAGCAATAGAGCGCGCCTCCCCAATACGTGCTCGCCCAGGTGTGCGTGTGGTCCAGGCCGGTGTCGTCAGGGTGCGGGACGCCCTTGGGCATATCGCGCACCAGGTCCGACCACATTTGCGAGGCGGTCAACTGCCCCGCCTGGATGCGTGCGATGGGCTCGACGTATACCGAGATGCCCTCTTCCACCCAGTGGTGATTGTCTTCTACCGATGGGAATGCGAGGTGCACCATCTCGTGCGTGAGCATCCAGTCACCGTCGAGTTCGGGAACCAATGTTTCTGCGCCCACCCGGATCTTGATGAAGCCTCCGTTATAGGGGAACGTCTGGCCGTGGCGGATGCCGTTGCCGTCAACGGGGCTGATGCGGATGCCGGCGTGAGGGACAGGGTAGCGGCCGTAATACGTGGATACCGCTTCGGCGGCCCGCTGCACCCAGCGCATCAGGTCCGCTTGCGAAACCTTCAGGTCGCCCGAATCGATCACCACATCGATCCGCGAGGTGCCCATGAGAAGTGTCGAAGTCATATCGCCCGCCCTGGCAGGGAAACAAGCCAACAGCAGCACAATCGCGCACAATTTTGGAAAGTTTCGCGAGAGCAAAGAAAATCGGTCGCTAGTCATGGGACGCCTTAATGGCGGGTCACAACCGGCCCGCTCAGCTTTCTGGCTACCGCGACTCGTTGGTGGCCGGAGCGCCGATCACCCGCCGGAGAAGCGTATCGAGCGCGATTTTCCCCGGGCCGAAGATCAGGATGATGAGCGACGCGATGAGGAACGTATAGGGAGCCGCAGCGTAGAACTTGTCAGGGTCGGAAAAGATCGAGAACAGCGCCTCGCGATCGGCGGTGACGTAAGCCATGATCATGTTGATGGTAAGCGCCAGCGCTGTAAGACGCGTCAGCAGCCCGGCAGCCAGGAAAATTCCCCCGAAAAATTCCAGGCAGGAAATAAAAAACGCCATCGGGCCGGGAGCCGGCAGTCCCAGGCTTGTGAAGAACTGCGTCACCATAGGCAGGTGATGGAGTTTTCCCCAGCCGCTTTCGATCAGCTGCCATCCCCAGTAGAGGCGAACGAACAGCAGGAAGGGGCACTTCAGCCAACCGACCAATTTGAAAAACTTATCGTAAAGGCGGATGACCGCGGTCAATAGGTCTCGCATGATGGAAGTACGCTACTCGCCTCCGAAAAGTTCTAAGGAATGGCCGCTTTTTTATCCGGTTTGCAAAACCAACCCAGCGCCGCCCAGTTCTGGAACCAGCCTTGAACCGCGGCAGGCCTTTCTTCCAGCGGAATTGAGGTTTTTCGCAGCGCGGTCTCAATCGCCTGATCCAGCGGCTTTCCCTTGCGGAGCCCGCTTAGAATCGAGAATTCTTCCGGTTCGATGCGGCGGAAGTAAACCGAATCGTCAAATCGGTGGACGGCCAGGAAGATATCAGCCGGCTTGAGTTTGGCGACGGCTTGCACGCGCTTGCGCTTCCGGCGCTCCTGGAAAGTGTTGCTCGCGAAATCCGTGTCGGTGTCATCCTTGCGCACTTCGAGCAAAAGGTCGTCGACAGGGTAATGCAGACTCAAGAGCCGGATGTAAGGCTGCAACTTCAGGCGAAGACTCGAAGAATCGAGCGTGTTCAGGTCCTCGGGGCGCAGCGCAACCTCCGCTTTGCCGTCGAAAGCCTCGATTTCCGCCCATTCGAGGCGCACGATGTCCAAGGCCAGCGCCTGCTTGCTGCCTGCCCACTGGGGATGCTTGCCCAGCCATGACTCCAGCTGCGAACCGAGGTTGCGAAGCGTGAAGGATTTGGACGGGCAGTCCACCAGATAAGCCTTGCACATCGCGTCGAAGCGCCTACCGCCCAGCACCGAGCGCAGCCCGGGAAAATCCTCGATCATGCTCGAGAACAGGCGCAGCCAGTATTGACGGTTGTAAATCTCCAGCCGCTCGAAGGAAGTCAGCCGGTCATTCGGCTTGATGAACCGGCCGGCATACTCCCGCATCGATTTACCGTCAGGCGCTTTTCGCTGCATACGCTCGGACGGCGTGAGTGGCTGCATCACCGCGCGCGCCATCGTACGCTGGAGTTTGAGGAGCTTCATTGCCGGGGCTTCATACCGCGGTCGCAAGCAGCGTGGACGACAGGAATCGGTTGGCCTTGAGCGCCTCGTTATGGACTTCCTGGAAGGAGGGGATGCTGTCGTCCCATTCCAGAAGCGTGGCGGTGTGGCCCACCCGCTGAATGGCGCGCTGGTAGAGCTTCCAGACCGGATCAATCACCGGATGGTCGTGCGTGTCCAGAATGTATTTGCGGTACTTCGAGTGGCCGGCGATGTGAATCTGGGCGACGCGTTCGGCCGGAACGCTGTTGACATAGGTGAATGGATCGAAACTGTGGTTCTGCGACGAAACGTAAATATTGTTGACGTCCAGCAGAATGCCGCAATCGGCCCGTTCCACGACTTCGTTCAGGAACTCCCATTCGCTCATTTCGGATACGTGGAACTCGGCATAGCTGCTTACGTTTTCCACGGCGACAGGCACTTCAAGAAAATCGCGCACTTCCCGGACTTTTTGCGCCGTCAGCCGGGCTGCTTCGAAGGTGTAAGGCATGGGCAGAAGGTCGTGCGTGTAATGCCCGTCTACGCTGCCCCAGCAGAGGTGGTCGGAAACCCACGGTGTTTTAGTGCGCTTGACGAGTTCCTTTAGCCGGCGCAGGTGCTCGCGATTGGGTTTTTCGGCGGAGCCGAAATACATGGAAACGCCGTGCTGAACCACTTTGTACTGTTCGAGGATGCTGTCCAGCACCCTCAGCGGACGGCCGCCATCGATCATGAAGTTTTCGGAGATGATCTCAAACCAGTCGCAGACCGGCTTGCGCGTCAGTATGTGGTGGTAGTGCGGGGCCCGGAGGCCGATGCCGATCCCATAGTCGGTGAATCCGTTGAATCGATTCGCTGGCATTTTCTAATACCCGTCTGAAGCGCTGCCGGAGGGCCGGTGATCGCACCAGCCCTCCCAACAGCGGATACTTGCGAGGTTGATGTTAGCCCTTGGGCATCGGGCTGCCGTCGGTTGAACAGCCGCCTTTGCCTTTGCAGGAATTCTTGCCCTTGCAGCCATTGTCGCTGGACTTGCAACCGCCCTTGCCCTTGCACGAGTTCTGGCCCTTACAAGCATGCTTTTCTTTAGCTGCCTTGCTGGAGTCGTCAGCCGCTTGAGCGCCGGGCGAAGCCAAGCCGTTGGTGATGAGGTTAGAAGCCTGAATGCTGGCGCTTCCGGCGAGCAAGCCGGCAAGAGCAGCACCCGTCAGTAGAAACTTATTCGACTTTGTCATTTTCCCCACTATCCTCCTGAATGAGATTGAACTGCACTTACCCTTGGGAACTTCCGAAAGAAGACCGTTAAGCCTTAGATAATCCCTTGCCTCGGACCAGACTCGGGTTCCAGGGCCCCCACGGCTTCTATAACAATACGCAACGTTACGCCCATTGGATTTATCGCGCCAGTAAAAATTTCATGACCCCCGGGGGTACGCCGAGGCGGGTCAGGATGATGCGCATCGGGAAGCGGTTCTGCTATTCTTTCCGCGCACAAATCTCGCAACGGATCCGATTGGGGGGGGCGAACGTGTCTGAAGAACTTCAGGAATTGCAGGAACACGCCGAACATGGGGCGCATGAACCAAGCCTCGCTCCCGTAACTTTGACTATGGCCATTTTTGCCGTGCTTGTAGCGGCTGTCTCGCTGCTTGGTCACCGCGCGCACACGGAAGAGTTGTTGCTGCAGACCAAGGCTACCGACCAATGGGCCTACTATCAGGCGAAGGACATACGCCGCCGCAGCTACGAGGTGTTCCTGGATGAGATATCTTTGGCTGGTCCTCAGAACGCCGATCTCGCCGCGAAGATAAAAGAAAAGTACAGCAAGGAAGTGGCTCGCTACGCAGCCGAGCAGGGCGAGATCGAAGGGGAAGCCAAGGCCGCGGAAGACGAAGTGGCGATCGAGCGGCGCCGCGCTGACCGGTTCGACCTGGGCGAGGTCATGCTTGAGGCCGGACTGGTAATCTGCTCCATTACTTTAATGACACGCAAGAGAATATTCTGGCAATCGGGAGGGGTTCTAGGCCTGGTGGGGCTGGGAATTGCTGCGGCAGGGTTTCTTATCCACTGACGCCCCTTCCGGCGGCCCGCCGTGACTGGCTTTTCTTCTGTTCGTACATGGCGCTATCGGCCTCGGCCATCAGATCCTGCAGGGGAGCGGGCGTTCGCGGGTCGAACCTGGCGAGCCCTACGCTCAGCGAAAGCGAATAGCGGGATTCTTCGGCGCTGGCTCTGCGGAGATTTTCCTTCAGCCTCTCCAGCATCGCTTCCTCATGCCGCACGGAAGCTTCGAACGCCAGGACGCAGAATTCGTCGCCGCCGAAGCGCGCGAGTATGTCGGAGTTGCGAAATGTTTGCTTCAATGCCTCCGCCGTGCGAACGATTGCGCGATCGCCTTCTGGATGCCCAAAGGAGTCGTTGATCGTTTTGAGACCGTTGAGGTCGCAGGAAAAAAGCAGGAATTGCTGCCCACTCCTCTGGGATTGCTTCAACTGCTGGCCCGCAAGAGCCAGAAACCCGCGCCGATTCTGCAGGCCCGTCAATTCATCGGTGAGCGCGAGGGAGCAAAGTTCCTTGTCCAGCAAAGATTGCCGTATGACGCCCCGAACGGCTCGCAGCAGCGATTCGCTAAGATTCTCGATGTCGGGAGAGGCGTGCGATTGCAGGGCATTCGAGATTTCGTTCAGCTCGTTCAACAGGCGATCCAGCTCGTTATGCTTTGCGAGCAGAACAGCCGGCAGGTTTTCGCGCAGCAAATCCGAAAACGAGTCGTCGGCCGAGTCGCCGGCCGGGAGTGGTTCGCCGGCCCCCGCAGACGAGGGCTTTTCCGGCTCGCTGACGAGTTGGATACCCCGTTGATGAGATGAGCGGTCCATAGTCCGATGGTACTTGCCCTCTATCAAGTTAGACAGCGGGTATCTACTGTAACGATGTAGAGCAATTCCATTAGTGTGCCGAAAGTCTAACTGACGAAGAAACGTGCCGGCTGAGTTGTCT
>JBEKTG010000173.1:0-13018 GCA_049516275.1 Candidatus Acidiferrales bacterium | reverse complement strand
GTGACGCTCTGCCTGATTCTGCCGATTTCAAAGTCGCCGAAGAAAAAGGTCTTGTCGTGAACGATCGGGCCGCCAATCGCGCCACCAAACTGATTTCTTCCGAAGGTTGGTTTGGCGGTACCGGCCGGCGTGAAATAGTTCTCGGCATCCAGCGCGGCATTGCGAACGAATTCATAGCCCACGCCGTGAAATTGATTGGTGCCCGATTTGATCGCCGCAGTGATAACACCGGACGAGGAGCGTCCGTACTCCGCCGAGTATCCGTTGGTGACAACCTTGAATTCCTGGATGGCGTCAATCGACGGCTCGACAATATCTTTCTGTCCTGAGTGGGATGTCGAAATCTGTTGGTTGTTGTTGTCCTGACCATCGAGTAGAAATGCAACCTGCCCGCCTGCCTGCCCTCCGATGCTGATGCCCACGCCATTACTGATCACAGGCACTGTTCCGGAGGAAATCGTGGCGAGTTGCAGATAATCGCGCCCGTTGAGGGGCAGCTCCGTTATCTGCTGATTCGTGATCAAGGTTCCTACGGTCGAATCTTCGGTTTGCAACAACGGAGTCGCGGCCTCGACGGTTACGGTCTGCGATACCTGTCCAACCTCCAGAACTGCGTCCACCTGCCGGACGTCGCCAATACTCAGCACCAAACCGCGCTGGTCGAAACGCTTGAAACCGGAGGCCTCTACGCCAACTTCGTATTCTCCGATTCGCAGCGGCGGTGTCCGGTATTCGCCGTGTTCGTTGGTGCGGACCTCTGTTGCGGCGTTTGTGGCTACGTGAATGAATGTGACTTTTGCGTCGGCGACCGCCGCGTGGCTCGCGTCGAAAACCGTGCCCGCCACAATTGCGGCGTCGACTTCCTGACCGAACGTTCTCGTCGCGGCCAGAGCAAACAGGGAACTCAGCAGGACTCCCACAAAAAGCGTACGGATTGACATGCATCTCTCCTGGTCATGATTTGGCCGAGGCCTCCAGGAGACTGGTTGGCGGCGATCTTCTGTTTCTTACCTCCCACGGAGTGGGTAGGTTTATTGCGGTAACGTCTGTTAAGTGGAATTCCGGCGGATTCGCTCGGTCTTGCTCACTTCCACAAGGCGCCCATCATGAATTGTGAGCACAACGGAACCGTATCGAATTCCCCGGATGGCGGCGGCCAATTCCTTGAGCAGGTCGCGTTCGCTCTCCGAGAATTCGAGGCCCCAATTCTGTGTGTCGGTGCTGCTCATTCACCCCGGCTCCTTGTATGCTCGGCCCAAAAACAAAAAACCCACCGGCCAGCGTTTCTGGCGGTGGGTTATCACAACTCGCAGCTAGTATTCAGCGCTTAAACGGCTCTGACTAGCCTCCCAATGCCAGAAGACACCCCGAATGAGCCGAGACAACAATTCGTCGATTCAGTCTTCTGGTTGAGGAATCTCATCAAGCGGCACCTTACAGGATCATTTTTTTCGTGTCAACAGAAAAAAGAAGTGGGCGGTAGCATCGTTGATTAAATGACACCCAATGCCAAACGGAATGGACTCTATTCGGTCCGAACTAAGCGGATGGGACATGGGCTTTCGGTATTAGGCTGCGGAAGATTGATGACAAGGAGAACCGCTTGCGGGCGAACGCTGAAATTTTAAGGCGTACGCCCTTGTTTCATGCTCGCGCGGATTCGCGACCGCCGAGGTCCGTTATATTCGAAATCAGCAAATCAAGTTTGCGATCGAGTTCCAATGCGGCAGAGGCGAGTTCCGGATTGCCATCGACCATCATCAGCGTCGACGGGCGCACGTAGTGCACCGTCGATCCAGGGCCGGATTCATGGTCTACGAGAAGAATTTCGACTGGCGCGAAGAGTCCGGCCGAGATGTCGTGGCGCATCAGAGTAATCGCAATGAGCGGGTTGCCCAGGATCACGCGAAGCACCCGGCGGTTTATCCCGTAACGCGAAATCCACCCGCCGTGGTCGAACTCCGCGAAAACCATGAAGCCGCTGGGGCCAACAAAGTGCTGGCTGACGTCTTTGTGGAAGTCTTCGGACGAGGAAGCCGTTGCTGCAAGGTCGGTGATCTCGCCGATCGTGGTGCGACCCGTTTGCTCGTGAAGCCGGCGAACAATTTCGTCGAATCCACGGTCGGATTCCACCTGGATACGCAGACCTTTGAACTCCTGACTCATTAATCGTGCAGGCATGGCCCCCCCCAGTGCAGCGTTCTTCCGCAAAAGTTGCTGCCACTCTCTTCTGCGACTCAAAATCCTCTATCACGCGCGCACCGCCTTGGCTAATTCCTGCACTTCCTCCGGATCGATCTTCAAATCTGCCGCGGCCACATTCTCTTCGAGATGTTTAACATTGGAGGTTCCTGGAATCGGCAACATGACAGGCGACCGCGCGAGCAGCCAGGCCAGGGCGATTTGCGATGGCGTGGCCTTCAATTGCGCTGCCAGGCGGCTGATCGGGCTGTTTTCGCCGGACAGCCGGCCAGCCGCCAGCGGGAACCAGGGAATGAAGGCCATCTCCTCTTTTTCGCAGTATTCCAGAACGTCTTCCGACCCGCGGTCCGTGATGCTGTATCGATTCTGAACGCTTACGATCGAAGCGATCGTTTGCGCGTGCTCGATCTGCCGCACGCTCACTTCGGACAGCCCGATGTGTTTTATCTTGCCTTGCGCTTGCAGGTCTGTCAGCGTTCCGAGCTGGTCTTCGGCCGGAACCTTCGGGTCGATGCGATGCAGCTGATAAAGATCGATGCGCTCCAATCGCAACCGGCGCAAACTTCCCTCGCAGGCCGATCTCAGGTGCTCCGGCTTTCCGTTTTCCACCCACTTGTCAGGGCCTGTTCTGTCGAAGCCGCCCTTGGTGGCAATCACCAGGTTTGCCGGATAGGGATGCAGAGCCTCCGCTATGATTTCTTCGCTCACGGAGGGGCCATAGGAATCCGCTGTATCGATGAAGTTGATGCCGAGCTCGACCGCGCGACGCAAAACCCGAATGGATTCCGCCCGGTCCGCGGGCTCGCCCCAGATTCCTTTTCCGGTGATGCGCATCGCACCGAATCCCAGTCGCGTAACACGAAGATCATTGCCAATAAGGAATTCTCCTGCCTTCGCGGCAAGTCCCTGGGCCTGATGTGCTGCTGCCTCTGTGTTCTTCATAACTTCGTCTCCTCTCCCTCCGGCGCTGAAAATGAGCGGCTATGCTCCACACTATGAGATGAAATCTGTTGCTTCTAGTTTCAACCGAGTTGTTGAGCGGGAATCGCGATACGTCCGTTGTTTGAGAGGACTACGTACATAGGGCTATCAATTATTTATCGCCGCGTAGTTCGTAGCGGTGTCTTTCTTTCACTTGCGGGGGCGCCCGCGCTTCTGCGCGCCCCAGCGCTTTACCGCTCCTTGCCTGGCATGAAGCTGCATTTGCTTTTCGACTCCGTCCGCTTCCCCGTACTTGTGCATGGGCGCGCTGGAAGCCTCCCGGAAATGCAACGGATCCCTCAGGTTCTGGAGGGCTCTGTAGTAGTAGAGCGCCACGGGCCTTTTTCCGCGGAACCTCATGCTTCTTAGAAAATTAATTTCATCCGGAGTGGCGCCCGCCTTCAGCGCTTCATTTTCGAGGAACTCGCGGAATCCCGGCTCTTCTCCGGCAGGCAGCTCGCTTTCGGTCTCAACGAACGCAAACTTTTTTGGATTTCCCGGAGCGAGTCTCTTGTTCAATACGATTTCAATCCCGAACGTCGCGAGGTCGATGTCCCAGGAGTCAATGAGGGGATCGAGGAAGGAGACGCAGTTCTCGACGGAGATGTTGAAAATGTCTGTATCGAGGAATTCCAGGATGGTCACGCGCATTTCCTCGTATGTGCGGCCGCTCATGCGGGCCACCAGGTGCAGCCAGTTATCGCTGTCCAATTCTTCCTTGGCGATTCTCTTGGCCACGTCCAGAAGCTTCTGCGTGACGAGGCGTTCCAGCTCGCCGAACGGCTGTGTTTCGAAGATCGCGCGCACCTCTTTCTGTTTTTCGGGCGCGCACTTGCGGAGGATCAGTTCCCGCACTCCTTTGAATAAAGGCGAGGGTGAATCGACAAAGCTCTTCCTGATTTCATTCTTCCGCTGCTGCTCGGCGAGGTCCGAAAGCCTTCCCTCCGGCAGTTTCAGGAATTTCTCCATCTTGCCGTAGATGTCTGTCCGGTCCGGGGCAGGGGGCAATTTCTTGCCGGACAACAACTGCGACACGTAGGAGTCCGTAACCCCTGCAATGCGGGCTAACTCCTTTTGTTCCAATCCCAGCTCGCCCAATCGTTGTTTGATCACCCGAGGGATATCCACTGAAGACGGCTCCTGTAGTTTACAAAGAGTGGTTAACTGAGAGTATGTTTGCACAATTCCACTTGACACGGCAAGTTAATTAACTGAATATGGTTAACGACCAAGGGATGTTGTGCCACGCCTTGACGGCCGGCAGTTGTGTGATTTCCCCCTTCGCCATCCGTTACCTGAGAGGACCCAGTGTTCGCACGCCAAGTGTCCATGCACCTGAAGGCCAATAGCGTCGCCGAACTGACGCAAAGGCTCGAGAAGGAAGTCGTCCCCATGCTCCGTAAGCTGAAAGGTTTCCACGACGAAATCACCTTCGTGAATCATCGCGGCACCGAGGCGCTCGCGATCAGCCTGTGGGACCAGGCGGAAAACGCCGAGATTTACAGCCGCAGCGTCTACCCGGCGATTGTAAAGATTCTTTCCGGAGTGATAGAAGGCACGCCGGCCGTCGATACATTCGACGTGATCAATTCCACCTTTCACAAGATCGCGCACGTCGTGTCTGTCTAAAGAAGAACCGCCAGTCAACTGAAAGCAAAACAGGCAACGCGGATATATCCGCTTGCAGCAGCCCGAAGAAAGGAAGGAAGCAATGACCGCGAACGCAACGAACGTAACGCCATTGCACGATCGAATTCTCGTAACGAGGCTCGAAGCAAAAGAGGCGGGAAAATCCGGAATTATCATTCCAGACTCCGCCAAAGAGAAGCCGCAGGAGGGCGAAGTGGTGGCGGTTGGCCTCGGGAAGATTGAGAAGGGAACCCGCATTCCGATTGACGTGAAGGTGGGCGACCGGATTCTTTTCGGCAAGTACACCGGAAACGAAATCACGGTCGATGACCGCGAATATCTGATCCTGCGCGAAGAGGAAATTCTCGCGAAATTTGGAGCCGTGGCGAAGGCTGCCGGCGGCAAGAAGTAAATTCTCCGGTTCGCAACGCGAGCCGGACGTTCGTCTGCAATGCACCCGGGGAGGGTGGAATCCTATGGCAAAGCAAATTGTAACTGGAACGAATTCGCGGCAGGCTATCTTGCGCGGCGTCAATATCCTGGCCGACGCGGTGAAAATCACCTTGGGGCCCAAGGGCCGCAATGCGGTGATTGAGAAAAAGTTCGGAGCGCCGATCATCACGAAAGACGGGGTGACGGTCGCCAAGGAAATCGACCTGCCTGATCCGCTCGAAAACATGGGCGCGCAGATGGTGAAGGAAGTCGCCTCCAAGACCTCCGACGTTGCCGGCGACGGCACCACCACCGCCACATTACTAGCGCAGGCCATTTTCCGTGAGGGTGTAAGAACATTGGCTGCCGGCGCGAATCCCATGGCGCTCAAGCGCGGCATCGAGAAGGCTGTGGAAGTTGCCGTGCAGGAGATCAAGAAGCTCCACAAGGACGTCAAGGGCGACATGATCACGCAGGTCGGCACGATCAGCGCCAACAACGACAAGCAGATCGGCACCATCATCGCCGAAGCCATGAAAAAAGTCGGCAAGGATGGCGTCATCACCGTCGAAGAATCAAAGACGATGGAGACCAACCTCGAAGTCGTGGAAGGAATGCAGTTCGACCGGGGCTACCTTTCGCCCTACTTCGTCACCAATCCCGACCGCATGGAGTGTGTGCTCGAAGACGTTTTCGTCCTGATCAACGAATCGCCGAAGATATCGAGGGCGAAGCGCTGGCCACCCTCGTGGTGAACAAGCTGCGCGGCACGCTGCACTGCGTCGCGGTAAAGGCTCCCGGTTTTGGCGATCGCCGGAAAGCGATGCTCGAAGACATCGCGATTCTCACCGGCGGCAAGGCCATCACCGAAGATCTAGGCATCAAGCTTGAAAACGTGAAGCTCGAAGACCTCGGCCGCGCCAAGAAGATCATCATCGACAAGGATAAGACAACGATCATCGAGGGCGCCGGCAAGTCCGGCGAAATCGAGGGACGCATCAAGCAGATGCGCGTCCAGATTGAGGACGCCACCTCCGACTACGACAAGGAAAAGCTCCAGGAGCGTCTTGCCAAGCTGGTCGGCGGCGTGGCGGTCATCAAAGTGGGCGCTGCCACAGAGACCGAACTCAAGGAGAAAAAGGCCCGCGTCGAAGACGCCATGCACGCGACCCGCGCAGCCGTGGAAGAGGGCATCGTGCCCGGCGGCGGCGTCGCGCTGCTCCGCTGCATTCCCGCTCTCGACAAGCTGAAGCTCGAAGATGACGAAGCCATCGGCGTCGCCATCGTGAAGCGAGCTCTCGAAGAACCCACCCGCCAGATTGCCCAGAATGCCGGGCAGGAGGGCGCGATTATCGTGGGCCGCGTCCGCGATTCAAAAGATGAGAACTTTGGCTACAACGCGGAAACCGGCGAGTTCGGCGACATGATCAAGGCGGGCGTAATCGACCCGACGAAAGTCACTCGTCTCGCACTGCAGAATGCCGCCTCGATCGTCGCGCTCATGCTGACGACCGAAGTCCTGATCGCCGACATCAAGGAAGAGGAAGAAGCAGTCGGCGCAGGCGCAGGCCACGGCGGTGGCGGCATGGGCGGAATGTACTAGCCCTTAGCGTTTCCACGTCAACCGAATACTGAAAGATAGGACAAAATGGAACTGGATCGGGCACTTGAACTGGCCGTAGTTTCATCCTGGAACGAACTTGTTCCTCCGGGAGACTTGTCTTCCGTCCATGTCGAGTATCAGAACTTGTCCAGACTTCCCGTTAGTTCGGTGGAAGTCTGGATGATAAAGAAGCGCGGATATGGAACGCTCGTATGCCGTTGCTCTCCGTCACGGTCTCAGCCGACTCCCTATCCCTCGGAGTCTCTGCCATGCATTTTTGAGAATAACTATCGCTCGACGACCTTGGCCGGGGATCTGGATTTCATCATGCGGAATCAGGATCAGTTCAGCCGTCCGGCCGAACACTCCATCCACGGCTTCGTCCAGGTCGGCGCCCCAAGCGATGAGGACAGGGCTAGCGCGAATGCCTGGAGTCAAGCCGCTCGGCCTGACGCTGCGCGGAGTGCCGCCGTTTGAAATGGGTGTCGTCATGAATGCACCAGGGAGATTTCCCATCGAATACGCCTACTCAGAGAATCGCAGGATATTGCTCGCAAGAATGGACAAAGCGTTCAGTACTTATTCGCAGGAAGCCGAAAAACTGAGCGTGCTGCTCGCGGCAACAACGGACCCCTCGAGCTGGAGTTCGTATCACGACCTGTTGAAGCAGCGCACAGCTGAAGTAGTGGCCTACGAGCAGTATTGCAGGCTCAAAGAAGAGCTGTTCACGCACATCCAGCCGCCGAAAGCTCAGGAGCGGCGCGAATCGAGCGTCAGCTAACTAACCACTTCAAGTCGCCGTGGCGCGCTGCCTGTAAGGAATATATGAAACGGGACGGATGGAAACGGGCAACGCCGGCTGGCAAGCAAGTCACCTACACTTGCCAGCAACGGACGCCGCTATCGGTGGACATAACCGCCCAGGTCGAAGGAACGGAGCGGTTTCATGTGCAGCTCGACGTACCGTTGCCCATCACTCGCGAACAGGTGGAAACACGATTCGCTCAGGACCTACGCGATGACTCGTGACGTTCGCAGTTTCGAATCACTCCTCATGCGCTTGGCTTAGCGAAGGAAGCTTTCGCAATAGTGGACGGTAATACACAACGGAGGCATTTATGACCGTGCAACAGCAATACGACAGCCTGGACAGCAAACAGAGACGCGAACTCCTGCTGAAGGTGGGCGAAACATCCGAAGCGGCGCTGATCTTAGGCCAGCGCGATTATGTCGCGCTGGGCGGTTGGGTGAAGACGCGCCTTAAGAAACACTGGAACCGGAACAGACCGTAGTAGTTTCAGTTGAATTCGCAAAACGCGGAAGGCCACGAACGAACCGTCATTTTTGCTTGTCGAGGGTCGCTGCGAGCGTGAGATTCGATCGCACTAATACGTTGATTTCCCTCGACCAATCCACATAGCCTCGATAAGAAACCCGCACCGCATGCTTGCCCACAGCGAGATCCATATTAGCGGGCGTGATCCCAACGTATGTGCCATCGACAAACACATCCGCGTCCTGCGGGTCCGAAGTTATAGCCAGATTTCCGTACTCCACGGCCTTCGCCTCGGATTCCAGCTGGGCGGCGCTTTTCCCGCCAGTCGGAAGATCCCCAGTGACAGAGGGTGCTGTTTTAAGGCCCAGCGGCATATTGAACCGGTTGCTCTCGTTGATGTTGATCGGAAGGTTCGTAACGCTTTGCAGCGCTTGCAGAATGGCGCGATAGTTGTTTTTGTCGGCCTGGAGCAGAAGTCCGGCTTTTTCGCCTTTGGGAGAGGTGTATTGAATTCCAACGAAAAACAGATGATTGGCGTCTTCTCCATAGCTCAATGAAGTGACCAGCTTGCTCAAAATCTCGATTTCCTGCCCGTCTCTCAATTTGAACGTAATGACGTCGGAAGTAACCGTGAGCTGATTGTGCCAGTCCTGAGGGCTTACCTTTGTATAGAAGGTCCCACCGTTATAGCGAATGTGTTTAAAAACATTTCCTTGTCCATAGGCGCACACAAGCGATCCAAAAAGAAAGCCAATAACGCAGAGCATCTTCCGCGGCCGCGAGCGGCCAAGATGTCGCTTATTCGCTCTTATTATGATGACCCCCTCCGGAACAGGAAATACGAAGCAGTCTAAACCGGCGCTTTCGATTTGGCCACCCGGGGCCTGATTAGTTCACTCCAGCAGAATAGCCTTGCGCAGTTCTGCCACCGTTGTCGTGCGCGGGCCGTGAAGCGGCACGATCTGGCCCACATCCAATTTCAACCGCACAATGTTCCGATATAGGTTCACCATATACGGGTTGACGAAGTCCGGGTTGGGAGCGGTGACACTTTCCGTATTCCACGCATCCACCTGGACCAAAATCTTCTCCGCCGGCAAGTAAACCATCAAAACAGCGTCGTTGTGCGCGGTGCCCATCTGCTGGTAAATCTCGACGCTTCGCTTGGCGTCCTTCAGCACGAGTCTTCCTTCAGTGACCGGCTCAAAATGCGGCGTCTTTTTGGATTGTTCGAGTCTGTCCGGGTTCAGCGTATGAGGCTGGCTCCAGGCCTGCTCGTAGAATTCCTGGTTCGCGGGCAAGGTCACGATCGTGGCTCCTTCATCCACGTATGTCCGGACGCCGCCCGCATGGTCGAAATGCGCGTGCGTGTTGATGAGGTATTTGATCGGTTTATTCGGGATCGTCTCTTTGACCTTCCCGATTACGGCGAGTGAGCGCGCTTCGTCCAGCGGCGCGTCGACGACAACGATGTTGTCCGCCTCTTCGATAGCGACGCTGTGCCACTGCCCGCCCCTGATCCAATACACTCCGTCGGCCAGCTTGTCCGCCGTCACTTTGACAGGGGCCACCATGGCGGCGCGCATACCTTCGGGCACCGGGATGATCACCTCGGGGTTCGCTTTCACGGATGATACTGTGATGTTCAACCGCGGTTTCCCGCCCTGTGTGCGCACGATATGTGAAGGGAACCTGACGCCGTCGAAGTCGCGATAGTCCGTGAACGAGGCTTCGCAAAGCATGTCGCCCAGGACGGGGCTGTCGATCCACGTGTGGACGTTCTGCACTTCGTTCCTTGCGTTGATCTTTCCGGCGAACTTGTGTTTGCCCATCAGGAAGGTCACTTCCGAGCCGCCGTCGGCTGTGGGCGTGGATGTGGCGTGGTTAGCTTCGGCAGCTTTGAGAAAGCCATGGGGAGTCGCCCAAATCTCCATCGCGCGTTCCTCCACATTCTTCGGCTCTGGGATGCTGGCCACGGGCGAGCCGGTTGCAGGTCCGCCGGGCGACCCCGCGATCCAGGAAACGTCTCCGACGACATATTCGTCGGCCCGGTGTTTCTGCGGAACAGGGCGGAAACGGGTTGGATCGGCCGTCTCGACCGCTAACATCTGCACCCGCTTGGCAGCGCCGGCGTAGTCAATCGTCGCGGTGTAGCTGCTCACGTCATATTCGGGAGGCGGAAGATCCGGATTGGGCTCCTGTCCGAACAGATACCATTTCCCCGATCCCGAGTACTCGATCGAGTTGATGCGGTTGGCCCCCAGGGCCTCGATTGCCGCGTCCAGTGTGCCGGATTGTTTACCGGCAGCTGCCAGACTTGTGGCCGCAGCCACCAGGATTGCCAGAGTCGCCCATCTACGCATCAAAGTTCTCCAGAAAAAAAATAAGTGTCCGCATTACGAACACCGACATAACCGTTGGCGCGCAGCGCCTTCCTCTCGCGGTGCCTTTTCCACGAGCTTTCCTCCTCTACCTCCTTTGCCTCCTCAACCTCCTCTGATTCCTTGGTTACAACAGTTGCCACACAGACTCCGAAGCTGGAGTGTCACTTCGCGAGAGGGTCAGGCCGCACCTGAAAGTGCGCCAGCTGGCTCGGCAGCTTCTTGCCGCCATCGGTGAGCTGGGTGCCCCTGGACTCATTGGCGGCCCACACGCCGCGTCCCTTCCAACCCGCCTTGGCGTCGTCAATCCGGCCGTCAAAAAAACGGGAGAAGAACCCTTTCGTATAAGGAATCGTCATGCGCACCCATTGCTGCGTATTCTGCTGAAAAGCGATCAGCGAATCGGAGTTGGATCCCGCCACGATGACTGTGTTTTCACCCAGGCCCAGCGTGTTGTACGTGTCCACCCACAAAAAGTAGTTGTAGTCCGACTTCACGGTCGGGTCTGACTTAAACGCGGGCCCGGGTATCGGAAACAAGGTCCATCCCTCAGGGCATTCCTTGCGCGACGCTGATGTTTCGCTCGCCGCGACTTTGCACTTCCGCCGGTCGAAACTGGCCAGAAACCCCTCGCTGGTCAGCCCTGTCCACACGACGCCTTTACTGTCGATGCCGATTCCCCGCGAGTGGGACCCTCCCACCCCGGGACGTTTTGGATCGTAGGGCGCTTCGTAAACCTCCGTCTGGCAAGTAGCCGGCGGATTTGCACCCCGCACCATGCGGATAAGCCTTCCCGGCCTCGTCTGTACGTCCGAATACCACACACTCCCGTCTGCAAAATTATAGGCCCCACCATAAGCTCCGGGCTTCTCCACGTCCGGAGCGGCCGGGCACCAGCCCTGGGATTTCTCGGCGTCGTGGGTTTCTTCCCACAGCCGGGTATTGAGCCAGCCGATGCCGCCGGGATTCTGCCCCACGGCGAAGTACAAGGTCTCGTCTTTATCGTCGGAAAACATCAACCGCATGGTTCGAACGCAAAGATCGACAAATTCGAACGTTCGCGTTTTTGTGTCGTAGATGCCCAGGCCCTTTCCGCCGGCCTCCCGCGGGGAATTTTCGGCGAAAGGATTGTTCGAGTCGGCCTTGCAATAGTCCGCGTTGTCGACTCGGGCATCCAGGCTGAACCAGATGCGGCCCTGGCCGTCCATCGTTATCTCCGACTCGGTGGGCAACGGGATGACCGCGCTTTTTGTATTCTTCACCGGGTCGACCGCGACAAGCTCTCCCGCCCACCAGTCGGTCACATACACCGGGCCGTAGGCGTTTTCCGAAGGATTTCTCCTGTCGGTGCTGATGGGGGCATGGTCGAACGCCGGCACCCTCAAATCCCACACCGTCACCACCACGTTGCGCTCGATTCCCTGGGGACGCGGCGGCACGGGCGGAAGCTCGCCGTTCGCAATTCGGTCGCCCCAGTCCGCATACATCGCCAGACCCGCGTCGTGCCCAATGGGATTCAGCGTGGCCATCGTCGTCCGGGCCACCAGGCCGGAGGACAGCGCACTCTCCCAGGCTTGTGTGCTCGTGGAGAATGTTTTCAGGCTGGCCGGAAGCTCTCGCGTTGATTTGGTTCCCATCTGATGGCATGTCCAGCACCCTTTGAATCGATAGAGCCACTCGGCCTGGGTTTCAATCACACCTGCCCCGGCCGCGTTTGTCGCGCCGGCTGCCGGCGAAGGCCTCGCAACGGTCATCGGGAAAGCGCTTTTGGGCGGGATATTCAACAGCGAGGCCCAGTAGTCGGCAGGATAGTAGTCCGCCGCCGCACGCGCGCTCGGAGCGATCACGGCGGTCAGGTCCATTGTGCGCCCCGGCATCGAGGTCACGGGCTCCGAACTCACCAGGCCGTAACCCAGCACCCAAATCTTGTAGGTAGCTTTCGGGAGATCGGGAATCAGGTATTGGCCGTGGTCGTTCGTGACCACGATCTTGCGGAAAGTTGTCCCCAGGTCTGCCGTTTCCGCAACCACCCAAACACCCGCTTCGGGTCCCTGCGAGCTGCTGACCACCCCGCCGATGCCATTGGCCGACACCGCAACGCCGCTCGTGCCGGAGCGAGCCGCCGCCGTGTTATCCCCCATCCGCGCCTCGGTGCGAGCAATGGCCAAGGCTCCCAGAAAACAGCAGATCGCCAATGCTGATAGTTGTTTCATCCGCGTTGTTCCTCTCGCCTTCGCACCACGCGCCGGCCGATCACTATAAACCTATCACCACGGGCAGACCAACATTCGGTCACTCAGCGAGACTGAGTTCAGCGCCACGTTATCTGCTGGTGACCGCAACGGTTGCGCGGACTCTCGGTCTAGGATAGAACCTTCCCCAGCACTTACACGGGGGCGCGATTATGCCGAGACAGGCTTGGGCAAGACTCCTTCTACTTCTGTTTGTCCTGGCCGGAACTGCATGGTCCCAGGATAAAGATGATAAGAACGTTGACGCGAAGGCTGCCGCGAA
>JBEKTG010000172.1:0-7098 GCA_049516275.1 Candidatus Acidiferrales bacterium | reverse complement strand
ACATTGTGAAAGGACGGTCACTCGCTGCAATTCCTTTTGACTCAACGTGCATGTCTCCTGTCTCATGGGGTGACATTTTCACGTTGCCGTTAAGGGGTGACAGAATTATGGAGCTAAGACACCCACGCGATACGCGGTGTTGACGCGTTGTATGTCGCTAAGGTAAGGTCTGGTGTTTGTTTGGGCGATGCGGTGCACGCGTGCTTTTAGCGAGATGTTTTCTGCTGCGGGAGTGGCACCTAGCACGCCCTTCTTGCTTGCAACGGAGCGCCCAGCGGCTCCGCTACGAACAGAACCCAGGGGGAACTTTATGGCCATCGCCACTACCAATCCGGCTACCGGACAGGTGATCAAGACTTTCGAGCCGCTTACCGACGCGCAAATCGATGAGAAACTGCAGCGCGCGAAGGATGCTTTCGTCCGGTTCCGCAAGACCACCTTTGCCGAGCGCGCCAAGGCCATGCTGAAGGCGGCTGAAATCCTCGAGGGCGAAAAAGAGCTGTACGCCAAGATGATGACGCTGGAGATGGGCAAGACATTCCGGTCGGCCATTGACGAGGCCGTGAAATGTGCTTCGGCGTGCCGCTACTACGTGACGAATGCCGAGAAATTTCTGGCGGACGAAGTCGTCGAGACGGGGGCGAAGAGGAGTTTTGTGCGGTACCAGCCTCTCGGGCCGGTGCTCGCCGTGATGCCGTGGAATTTTCCGTTCTGGCAGGCGATCCGCGCGGCGGCGCCCGCGCTGATGGCGGGCAACACGATGCTTCTCAAGCACGCCTCGAATGTGCCGCAGTGCGCGTTGATGATCGAAGACCTTTACCGGCGGGCGGGTTTCCCCGAGGGCGTGTTTCAGACGCTGCTGATCGGCGCGGCAAAGGTGGATGGGATTCTGAACGATCCGCGCGTGGCTGCGGCGACGCTGACCGGCAGCGAGGGCGCCGGAATCGACGTGGGGATGGGCGCGGCCAAGCGCGTGAAGAAGGTGGTGCTGGAACTGGGCGGCAGCGATCCGTTTATCGTGATGCCCAGCGCGAATCTGGACGAAGCCGTGGCGAGTGCGGTGAAATCGCGCATCCTGAACAACGGCCAGTCCTGCATCAACGCCAAGAGATTCATCATTGCCGAACCGATTGCCGAGGAATTCCAGAAGCGCTTTGTGGCAGCGATGGAGGCTCTTAAGATCGGCGATCCGTTCGATGAAAAGACCGACCTTGGACCGCTTTCCACCGAGAGTGGCTTGAAAGATATCGAGGACCAGGTGGCGCGGTCGGTGAAAACGGGAACGCGCATCCTCACCGGCGGCAAGAAGCTCGACCGTCCCGGGTACTTCTACCTTCCCACGGTGATGACCAACATCGCGAAAGACACGCCGGCTTACGTCGAGGAGTTTTTTGGTCCCGTGGCCAACATGTTTCCCGCGAAAAACATTGACGACGCGATCCGCATCGCCAACGATAGCCGGTTCGGCCTCGGCGCTAGCGTGTGGACCGGGGACGACGCCGAGCGCGAGCGCTTCATCAACGACATCGAATCCGGCATGGTGTTTGTGAACAAGATGGTGGCGTCCGATCCGCGACTTCCCTTCGGCGGGATCAAGTGGTCGGGTTATGGGCGCGAGCTGGGCGTCCACGGGATTCGCGAGTTCACTGACATTAAGACGGTGTGGGTGCAGTAACGCGCGTCGCAACGAATCAGCGTTTTTCCGCCGAAGAACTTCAGAAACAGCGGCTTTTGGACGAGTGGAAGCTTGGGGGCGAAACAGGGAGAGATCCTTCGTCGCTTCGCTCGCTCGGGATGACAACGAAATTCAACTGCAAAGCTTGCCGCGAACAGTAATCGCAAGATCAACTGCAAGAGCTTGGCAGTCACTCCGTTTGCTCAAAGCGAGTCGCCAGCAAAAACCCTCGTCGCGACTCGATTTTCTCAAAGTGAGCTGCCACCAAAAAACCTCGAATGAATTTGCAAAAGCGGGCTAGATGCAGCATGATGTCTTACTTTGTGCCATCCCGCGCGCGGCATTAAATAGCACGCGAACAATCCAAGCAGCAAGATCAGGGGGAACGGAATGCGCAGGCCCGTCAGTATTGCTCCGCCAAAAGGGAAACTGGGAGTGCTCACGCCAGGCATGGGGGCGGTGGCCACCACGGTGATGGCAGGCGTGGAACTCGTGCGGCAGGGGCACTCGGTGCCGGTGGGCTCGCTCACGCAGATGGGAACGATCCGGCTGGGGCGACGGACCGAAGGGCGCGTGCCGAAAATCAGCGAGTTCGTGAAGCTCGCGGGTCTCAAGGACATCGTATTCGGCGGGTGGGATATCTATCCCGACAGCGCTTACATGGCCGCCGCCAAGGCCGGCGTGCTGGACGCGAAGGACCTCGCGAAGGCGCAGAAATTCCTCAAGGGCATCAAGCCCATGAAGGCCGCCTTCGACCAGAATTATGTGAAGAACCTGAGCGGCACCAACGTCAAGAAGGGCAAAAACAAATTCGACCTGGCCGAGCAGATTCGCGACGACATCCGCAGCTTCAAGAAGAAGAACAAACTCGACCGGCTGGTGATGGTGTGGTGCGGGTCCACCGAAGTGTTCATGAAGGCGCAGGACGTACACAAGGATTTACAGAGCTTCGAGAAGGCCATGAAGGCGAATCATGCGGCGATTGCGCCGTCGATGCTGTACGCGTATGCGGCGATCGCCGAAGAGGTTCCCTACGCTAACGGAGCGCCAAACCTGAGCGTGGATGTCCCGGCACTGGAGGAATTCGCGAAGGCCAAGAGCGTGCCGATCGTGGGCAAGGATTTCAAGACCGGGCAGACGCTGATGAAGACCGTGCTGGCGCCCGCGTTCAAGGCGCGCATGCTGGGGCTGGACGGCTGGTTTTCGACCAACATTCTGGGCAACCGCGACGGAGAAGTGCTCGACGATCCGGGGTCGTTCAAGACGAAGGAAGAATCGAAGCTTGGCGCGCTCGAATATATTCTGCAGCCGAAGGTGTATCCCGAGCTGTACGGCCATTTCTGCCATAAGGTGCGCATCAACTACTACCCGCCGCGCGGCGACAACAAAGAGGGCTGGGACAACATCGACATCTTCGGCTGGCTCGGGTACCCGATGCAGATCAAGGTGGATTTCCTGTGCCGGGACTCGATTCTGGCGGCGCCGATCGTGCTGGACCTGGTGCTCTTCCTCGACCTCGCGAAGCGCGCCGGGATGCGCGGCATCCAGGAATGGCTTAGCTTCTATTTCAAATCGCCCATGTGCGCCCCGGAGCTTTATCCGGAGCACGATTTGTTCATCCAGCTGATGAAACTGAAGAACACGCTGCGGTGGATGATGGGCGAGGAACTGATCACGCACCTTGGCGCGGAGTATTACGACTAGAGCAGCAGCCGTATTAGAATCGGGTACTTATGTTTCCGGCGACGCGGTTTACCAAGCTGCTGGGGGTCGAGTACCCGATTCTGCTGGCGCCAATGGCCGGCGCTTCGACGGCTGAACTTACTGCTGCCGTTTCCCGTGGCGGAGGGCTTGGCGCTTTTGCGGCGGCGGTGCTTTCTCCCGATGCGATCCACGCCGGGATTGCGCGTGTTCGCGAGCTTACTGACAAACCATTCAGCGTAAATCTTTTTATCCTGGAGAGCACCAATCCAGAGCCGCAGCAGGTGGCGCGCGCTTTGGAACTGCTTGCTCCCATCCGCAAAGAGCTGGGACTTCCGCCCGGCGAGCCTCTGGCAAAATACAGCGAAGATAATCGGGCGCAGTTTGACGCGGTGCTGGCGGAGCGTCCGGCGCTGGCCAGCTTCACGTTTGGGATCCTGACGAAGGCGCAGGTGGAGGAGTTTCACTCGCGCGGGATTCTGGTGATGGGTACCGCGACCACTGTGGCCGAGGCGAAAGCGTGGGAGGTTGTGGGCGCGGACCTGATCTGCGCGCAAGGCTCGGACGCGGGAGCTCATCGCGGGACATTTTTAGGCGATTTTGAGGAGTCGCTGGTGGGCACGATGTCGCTCGTGCCGCAAATGGCGGATGCGGTTCGCGTGCCGGTGATCGCGGCGGGCGGAATCATGGATGGCCGTGGGATTGCCGCGTCGCTGATGCTGGGAGCGGCGGGCGCACAGATGGGGACCGCTTTTCTGAGCTGTCCGGAATCGGGGATTCCGGAGGCTTGGCGAAACGCGCTGATGAACGCTCGCGACGATCAGACCCGTGTTAGCCGGATTTACTCCGGGAGATATGCGCGCGGGATTGTGAATGAGTTTATGCGCAAGCTGACGCCGGTGGCCGCCGAGATTCCGCCTTATCCTATCCAGAACGCGCTGACGGGGCCGATCCGGCGCGCGGCGGGACAGGCTAATCGGCCAGAGTATCTGTCGCTTTGGGCGGGGCAGGCGGCCAGCATGAGCCGGGGGTTGCCGGCGGAGGAGCTTTTTGCCGCGCTGGTGCGGGAAACTTCGGCGGTGCTTCAGATGGCATCGGGCGGGGCAATCACTTCTGCATCCACATCTGCCTCGACTTCTGCCGCTTCGTCTACTTCAGGCTAATTCGCTCGATTGGCAATTCAAATCAAAAGCGCCATTCGGGAGAATGGCGTTCCGGGGGCAAGGCAAAACGACGCGCTTATTGGCCGTTGGTGCCGCCGTTGGCGGATTCTTCGCCTTCTTTGTAGAGGTAACGGATGCAGTGTTTGTAGATCAGGAGGTTGGGGCTGCCGTAGCGGGTTAGCTTGATGCAGTCGCGATCGTACCATTCGACCGTGCCGCGCAGGACTTCGCCGTCGGTGAGAACCACGGCTACGGGCGTGCGCGATTGCATCTGCTTCACATAGTAGAAGCTCTCGGCGTGAGTCTGTTCCGGCGGCGCAGGCTTCTTGCGGGGCCCCTGCTGCGGGGCTGCCTGGGGCTGGCGCGGGCTGAATTGCTCTTTCACATCGGGAAGAGCCGGCCGAAACAGCTTCCTGTTTACCATAACCGCTCCTTCAAAATATGGAGTCTTTCTGAGATGAAGCTACTTCGTATGACTGTAGAGACAGCTATTCGGTTGCAGAATCTTTGAGAAATCCGGAAAAAGCCGGAGCGCTTAACGAATTGCCAGCGAAGCTAAAAGCGCGTCGAGACCAAGTTGGCGGCCAACGTTGCGTCGCAGACGACTTTCCAGGCTATCCAGGCCCTGAGTAGCGCGTGCCACCCAGTCCCAATGCACCTTCTGGCTGAGGATCTGCACCTCTCGATGCAAATCGGGGTTCCGAGGAAGGGTGCTGTTTGAACCTTGCGATGATTCCAGCAGGTCCGTGAAGAGACTATAAAACAACTCTAAAATATTTTCAAAGGATTCCTTCTCCTGCTTGGCGAGTTGCGCCGTGGCGGCGAACATTTCTCCATATTTTTCGCCGGTGACGGCTTGCTCGATGAGATGCAGGACGCTTCGGCGGAGGCGCGCGGACTCTTCGAGGTCCATCGAGAGCGCCATTCCGGGGCTGCCGCAGGAGAGCTGCGCGGCTAGCTTGCGTTCGCCGGGCTTGGCGTCGGTGCGCTCCTTGAGGAAGGACTCCATCTGGGCGAGTGGGACCGGCGCGAAATGGAATTGCAGGCAGCGCGAGCGGATGGTTTGCAGCAGCGAGTCGGGTGTGGGCGCGAGCAGGATGAGCGTGGCCGATTCGGGCGGCTCTTCGAGGATCTTGAGGAACAGGTCGGCATCGTTCCAGCGCATGGTGTCGGCGCCGTCGAGGATGAAAACGCGGCGGCGGCCCTGCGGCTGGAAGTAGGCGGCGCGCTGGACCGCGCGCAACTGGCCGACGCGGATCATGGGGCGCGCTACCGGAGTGCGCAGGCGGACGGGATCGGGAACGAGCAGCCAGACATCCGGGTGCGTCTCGATGATCAGCGGCATACGCTCGACGGCGGCGGCGTCCGCACTTTCGCCGCGCTCGGTGAGTCCGGCGTCGATCAACGGCTGGGGGTCGGCAAACGGGGCCATGCGCAGGCAGGAGGGGCACTCGCCGCAGAAATCGTCCTTGAGACGCTCGCAATTGGCGGCCTGGGCGAACATGCGGGCCAGCGTGTACTTGCCGATGCCGCGCGGGCCGGTGAAAAGCAGCGCGCTGGGAACGCGGTCGCGGCGGAGCATTCCGCGCAGGGCGCTGACGATGCGTTCGTTGCCTAGAAAGGTGTCGAATCCCATGGCGCTAGAGCCGTCCTTGTAGCGCGGGGAGCGCCCGGGCTTCGACGGTGGCCAGGATTTCCTGGTGAATCGATTGGGGGGAGCGCAGGGTGCGGTTCGAGGCGTCCCAGCATTCGACTCTTGCCCAATTCGGCTGGCGCGAGAGCTCGTCGTAGACCTGCGCGGCGGCTTCGAGATGGGCTATGTCGGCTTCCTGGATGTCACGGCGGAGGGTGGTGTACTCGCGGGCGCCCTTCTTCCCTACCAGGCGGTGAGCTTCGGCGACGGGGAGACGCAGATAGATGGCGAGGTCCTCCGGCGGCAGCGCGTAGATTTCGTACTCGAGGCGCTTTAGCCAGGTTAGGAAGGCGTCGCGCTTTGCTGACGGCACTCGGGAGCCTTGGTGGGCTAAATTCGAGCCTATGTAGCGGTCGGCTAGAACGGCATTCCCTGCGGCTATCGCGGATTCGATTACTGGCTTCGATTCTAGGCGGTCGCCGGCGTACAGAAGGGCTGAAAAATGGGGATCGACCGCTTCGAGCGGGCCGAAGTCGCCGTTCAGGAATTGCGCGACGAGCTTGCCGAAGAAACCTTCGTAGTTCGGGAAGGCTATCTGCGTGGAGGCGATTCCCTGCGATTGGAAAGCCTGGGCCAGCATGTCCAGCTGGGTGCGCTTTCCGGAACCGTCGATTCCCTCGAGTACGATGAATTTCCCGCGAGCAGGCATCGAAGTAGGGGCCAGTCTAGCACACACATACGCGCTAGATGGCTCTCAGGCAGTCCTCAGGGGCGCGAGACTCCTGCGACCCACGGGATGCCGACCAGGCCGCCCGCGACTTTCACTTCGACGAGGTCGCCGTCGGTGAAGCGGTCGAAATCGCCGCGGTCGACGGGAATGCGCTCGACGCGGTGCCCTTCGCGCCAGGAGTCGACGACCAGGCGGC
>JBEKTG010000171.1:0-10594 GCA_049516275.1 Candidatus Acidiferrales bacterium | reverse complement strand
ATTCGAATGAAGGGCGACGCATCGCGCGCTTTGAATTATGGGGAGTTGGTGGGTGGAAGGAAGTTCAACGTCACGCTCGACACAAATGCCAAGCGAAAGACTCCGAGCGAGTGGACCGTGCTTGGGAAGCCGGTACAGCGTCCCGATCTTCCAGCTTTGGCGACCGGGCGATTCGAATTTGTTCACAACGTCCGCGTCCCCGGCATGCTGCACGGCAGAGTTGTCCGCCCCCCCGCCGTGGGTGCGACCGTGGTGAGTGTTGACGAAAGCTCTGCTCAAACATTGCCGGGCGTTGTGAAGGTAGTCGTAAAGAACAACTTCGTCGGAGTCGTTGCGGAAAAGCCGTGGCAAGCGATTCAAGCGGCGAACGCTCTGAAAATCACCTGGACTCCGGGCACCGGCCTGCCGCGCCAGGCAAATTTCTATGACTTGCTAAGGAACCAGAAGCCCACCCGCGACACGTTGCTGCTCGATTCGAAGGACGTGGACGAGAAGCTTTCACAAGCCGCTACGGTCCTGAAGGCGACTTATCGCCATCCCTATCAAATGCACGGATCGATGGGAAGCTCGTGCGCCGTCGCAGATGTGCAGGGAGAGAAAGCGACGGTGTGGTCTGCGACGCAGGGCGTGTGGTACATGCGCAGCAGCGCCGCCATGCTCCTGGGACTCAAGCCCGAAAATCTGCGCGTTATTTTCACCCGGGGTTCCGGCTGCTACGGAAACAACGGCGCCGATACCGTGACCTACGATGCCGCCCTCCTTTCGCAGGCGGTCGGCAAGCCCGTCCGCGTGCAGCTTACTCGAAAAGACGAAATGGCCTGGGAAAGCTACGGCAATGCATTCGTCCTCGACGAAAGAGCCGCGCTCGACGCAAACGGTAACATCGTCGCATGGCACCACGAGTCCTGGATGCCTGTTTTGGGGAATCGGCCAGGCGCAGGAACTCCTGGAAATATAATTACCGGCTTTCTGGCAGGCTTTCCACCCGACCCATTTGCGGCACGAACACCTTCGCCGGAGCCGGCGCATTACGACAACAGCGTCAACACGATTCCCTCGTATGTTGCCGGGAACATCGCAGGCGTGAACAACGGGACGGGAAACATTCGCTCTGAGCGAGTGCTCGTCCACAATATCGTGTCTCCATTTTGGACTGGGCCGCTGCGCTCACCCGCGTGTTTGCAGAACACTTTTGCCCATGAATCCTTTATCGACGAAATCGCCGCCCATTCCAGTGCCGACCCCGTTGCTTTTCGGCTGCGTCACTTGACTCGCGATCGTTTGATTGACGTGCTGAAGGGTGTGGCAGTAGCCGCCAATTGGCAGGTCCGCCCGTCTCCCAGACCCGGTATTCGCCGCTCCGGAATTTCTGCTGGGCGCGGCGTTGCGTGCGTGGCGCACGAGGGAACCAACAGTTACGGGGCCATCGTCGCCGAGATTGAGGTAGACCAGGATACCGGCAAGATAACTGCGAAACGCATCTTTGTCTGCGTCGACTGCGGGCCCATCTCAAATCCCGATGGACTTAGAAATCAGATTGAAGGGGGCGCCCTTCAGGGAATGAGCCGCGCTCTGCTCGAAGAAGTCACATGGGACGATCGGAAGGTCACATCGTTCGATTGGGCCACTTACCATAGTTTGCCGCTGGGTTTTGCCATACCCGAGATTGAAGTGAAAGTCATCGAGCGTCCGGACGTGGACGCAACCGGTGCCGGCGAACTCTCGATCACCGTGCTGGCCGCAGCGCTCGCCAACGCCATCTTCGATGCGACCGGGGCGCGGATTCGTGAGATTCCCTTCACTTCGGAGAGAGTAAAAACCGCACTGCGCATGATCAGTTCTGACGTTGCTTAAAACCGTAGGTGTCCGATCTTTTCAGCGGCCTGCTAATTGCCCAGCTTGGGCCACTCTTCAATTTTCACCCGGGCGATGAGGATGGCTCCCCCCTTTCCGTCGGGACCAAGAATGAGCGCTTCGCCTTCGGACAAACTATCCGACCATTGCGGAAATGCGCCCGCGATGTTCGGTTGGTGGGTGATGATGATCGTGTTGGAGCCGGAAGGAAATTCCGTGACGTGTTTCTGGAGCCAGGCGGCCTGCGACTCTTTTGTAAGCTGCATGCTCTGGCCATTGTCGCCGAGTTCGGGGATCGCCCGCGGGGTAGGCAACTGCGCGTACCGCGCCGTTTCGAAGGCGCGATAAGTGGGGCTCGATAGCACCTGGCCGATGGATATTTTTAAATCGCGCAGCGCCTTTCCAAAAGCGACGGCGGTGGTGCGGCCGGTTTCATCGAGTTGGCGCTCGAGGTGGACGTTTTCAGGATCGGCGGTTTGCGCGCTCGGAAGTTCGCGAGGCGCATTAGCATGGCGCATGAGAATCACGTATCCGCCGCGCTGAAGGGCGCTGACCAGCGATTTTCCCTGCAACTGCTGGGCGCTCGCACCGCCTGAAGCCAACAGCACGCCTGCTATAGCCGCGACGAGTGTAAGATCACGTCTTATACGCCAGTGTGATTTCATAAGCGCCTCAGTGAGTCTCGAAGTGAAATTTCCTGACGGCCTCTACGTTCGGCGACATTCTACACCAGCTGGCAGAACGTTTTGAATGATCGCACGCAACTGCGTGCTGACCGATATCCGGGAATTTGTGTGACCGTTGCTGACAGCAGATTTCTAGCGGCGCCTCAGGACTTTGCGCAACGATTGGCGCACTTCCAATCCCCCATCGTAGTCGATAAATCCCTGCTTTCTGAATCGATTCATGAACAGGTTGATTCGCGGGCGCGTCGTACCGACCATCTCCGCCAGAACCTGATGGCTTAGTTTGGGGATTTCAACAACCGGCGGACCTCTCTTGTCCAAGTGAGCCAGCCGCAAAAGCACGCGCGCCAGTCGTTGTTCGGCAGAAGAAGTCAACAGTTCCGCAACATGATCCTGATACGTCTTGACGCTGGACAACAGATAGGCCACCAGGGAATTGGACAGCTTATTCTTTTTGCGCAACATTTGGAGCATCTTCGTTTTATGGATGGTGCGTATCGAACTTGCGGTCAACGCGACGGCCGTGGACATACGCAGGGGATAGCCTGCGAGGCAAAGCTCACCAAAGAGATCGCCCACCCCCAGGATCGCGGTAACAGCCGGCGCTTGGTGTTTCGCTCGACTGGTGAGCCGCACTCCTCCTTCCTGGATGTAGAAAAGCGTGTACGCAGGCGCACCCTGCGCGTAAATGTTCTGCTTGCGCCGATACCGCGACACCCTGCCGCCCAGGCTGGCCCCCGAAGAGAATCCGCCAAGGGGGGATCTGGTCTGTCTAGCTACCTTCATGTGTGGGCCTCTTACGGTCATGTTCATTTCCCAAAGCGCGGGTAGAACCCTCCGCCGTGGGATGATCGATGCCGGTAAAAACCCTGCCAATGCTCCGCGTGCTCCATGGCAGGGCCATTTTTATTCGATGTCAATCAATGGTGCTGTTGATCGCCCTGATGTCCCTAGCCACCTTTCCTCTTTCGTGTCAATTTGTCGAATGGCAGACTTCACTGATTTCATGCTGTAGGCTACCAAGCAGTACCGAATAAAACTGTCCAGAAAGAGACAAGGTTAAAAGGCCGATTCGTCGGTAAGACTGAATTCCCGTACGTGGAAAAGCGGGTCGCGTAAAGCTATGGACTGAAACAATGGTCTAGAATGGCCTCTATGGTCCGCCGCTCTCCTGCCACTTCGACAGACGAACATCTCGATCATATCGCCGCGATATTGGACGATATCTTTCGCGTTCCGGGAACGCAGATCCGCTTCGGTCTCGATTTTCTGATCGGCTGGATTCCAGGCGTAGGGGACGCGGTCGCGGGCATCGCCTCCCTG
This sequence comes from Candidatus Acidiferrales bacterium, assembly GCA_049516275.1. GTDB lineage: Bacteria > Acidobacteriota > Terriglobia > Acidiferrales > UBA7541 > Palsa-295. The sequence continues at coordinate 6,731 of JBEKTG010000171.1, read as the reverse complement.
ATTATTATTGTCGCAGCCTGGCGACGCGGCGCAGCTTTGGTCACTCTCGCACGCATGATTGCAAACGTAATCCTGGAAACTATGCTTGGAGCAATTCCCGTAGTCGGCGACGCTTTTCACGTCGTCTGGAAGGCGAATCGTAGAAATTACCGTCTGTTACTGCGAGAGAAAAACCGAGCCGCGGGTGAAAGCCACGCCTGGCGGGACGTTCTTTTCCTGGTTCTGCTGCTCGTGGGCGCCCTTTGCCTTGTTGCTGTGCCCCTTGGTTTGGTTATCTGGCTGATCCGGTCCCACAGGCTGATCTAACGGACAGTCGAGAACCCGGAGGATGTACATTCCTTCCAGCGGCAGATCTCGTTGAGATACGAAGAATTCATCGTTTTCCCTGAATGTGAGGCTATACCTGGGGAAAATGAATCTTCAGCTTATAGCAGATGTAGAGAACCAGGATCGCGCCCAGCGTGGAAAAAATGAGGCCGGCGGGATGATATCGTGCGTTTTTCGGGCGAAAAAGGACGTGTGTAACGCCGCCCCCGATGATCGATCCGATGATGCCGAGCACGATCGTCCAGAACATCGTTATGTGTACGTGCATTACTGATTTCGCGACAACTCCCGAGACCAGCCCGATCAGAATATACCAGACTAAGTGAAACATACCTTCCCCTCCATCCTTTGCCTTCAGAACTCGCCGCCATCCTAATCACTGTGCTGTTCGAGACATTGTGGGGAATTGGCCCAATTCCGTGTTGTATATACAGGCTCTTACAAACCGAATAGCGCGTTTTCCTGCGGCTTGAACAAGGCTCGGCAACGGTCCTTCGGTGGAAGGAAATGGGGGGTGCGTCCTGAAACCTAGTGGAGGCTGAAGTTCATTCTGACTTGTACGTGGGCCGACGTGGGTTGACCGTTGAGTCGTGCGGGTTCGTACTTCCACATACGCAGGCTTTCCATTGCCGCCTGTCTCAGAATTGGATTCCCCGAAAGAACCCTCATGTCACCCACCTTGCCCATTTGGTCCACAACCGCGTCGATCAACACGAAGCCTGACACATTGGTCGAGCGCGCTACCAATGGATAACTTGGCGGGGGAGATGACACAAGCCTGGGCGGATCGAGATGATTGGTAATGTTCGCAACCGGGGGCGTCGCTCCAGGCGCGGAAGTCTCGAGCAATCCGCTCCCAGGGATCGGTTCCTTCGGCTGTGCGACAAAAGAGGGCGCCGGATTGCCAGCAACGCTTACAGCCGGGAGCGCCGGGACCGGAACCGAGTCAGCGGGGAGGGCTTTCCCAAGGTCCGAATCCCTTGTCTGCGTCCCCACCATAATCGAGGGAGGAGGCTCGACAGCCGATGGTTGAGAAGATGGCTTAAGAACTGGCTTCGTTGAAGGACCGGCAACAACTGCCGGGCGAAATGCCGGCAACGCCGAGGTCGCGGGCGCGACGGAACGGGCGCTCACCGTCTGAGCCGCGCCACTCGCTCCAGGAGTCTTGGCGATATCATCGACGGGAGTTGCAGCAACAACCGGGGCGGTGATTGTTGGCTGTTCCGCCGGAGAAATTACTTTCGGGCCGCCTACCGAAAGCGGCGCAGCCACTGCTGTCTTCTGGTGACGCGCCATGTAGACGCCCATCGCCAGCGCCGCCGGCACAACCGCCGCGGCTATAATCACCAGCGAGAGCCGCAGTCCTGGCTTCAGCCACCGGCGCATTGGCGACGGCTCTGCGGCGCTGAATTCCCTCTCCTTCTCCGGCTGAACGCTTTCCCGCGTGACCGAAGCCACCAGAGTGTTCTTGCGGGCGAAAGGCGACACTCGCGCAGCCCCAACCGGGGTGGATGCCGTTGCGGTTGCACGAGGGCGCTCGTGAGTTTTTACGGGAGTCGTTGCGGGAACTGCTGAGGGAGAGAGCGCCGCGACCGCAACAATTTGTTCCTTCTCCGGCTTGCTTTCTTGCGTGGCAGAAAAGTCGCGATGGCCGGCCCCAACCTCTAGCGCGGGCTGTGGAGTGCTCAACATCGCCGCTGGCAGGGGCGTCCCCTTGTCTTCGACGACGTGGTGCGGTACCGGCGCCTCCATCTCGCGTGCACTCACGGCCGCCACACTGGGGAGAGATATTAAGTGCCGGGAACTATCCGGTTCGGGGTCATCCGAATGACTCGCCAGCGACACGGGTTTTTCCGGCAGCTTGATCCGGGCGACGGGTTCCAGCCGGAAATGGGATGCGACCGACTTGATGACCTCCACCGGCACGACGCGAATCTGCCGCGCGCAGGCCGCAGTCAGAGCCTGGTCGCAAATACTGTTGACCAGCCGGGGAATGCCCTGCGAATAGGAGTAAATTGCCTGGACCGACTCTGGCGGAAACAATGTCGCCGCTTGCGAGCCGGCTCCGGCAAGTTCCAGCCGCCGCTCGATGTAAAGTCCTATGTCTTCGGCTCGGAGCGGTTCCAAATGGCAGCGAACCGCGATGCGTTGTTTCAAGGAGCGCAGCTCGACCGTGTCCAGTTTCTTGTCCAGTTCGGGCTGCCCGACCAGGACAATCTGCGCGAGCTTTTGCTGAGCCGTTTCGAAATTCGTCAGAAGCCTGATTTCTTCGAGAACGCTGCGCGGCATCTGGTGAGCTTCATCGACGATCAGCACGGTCGTGAAGCCCTTCTCGAATTGGCTCAGCAAAAACACGTACAACGCGCGCAACAGGTTTCCCTTGCTGGGTTCCGGCACGCTCAGTCCCAACTCAAACGCTATATAGCTCAGGAAATCGACCGTGGACAAACGCGGCCCTATGAAGTACGCGAAGGGGATTTCCTCCCGCTCCAAACGCTCCATGAGACAGCGCAGCACCAGGGTCTTACCGGTGCCCACTTCACCGGTCATTACGACAAAGCCTTTCCGTAGCTGTATCGCGCCGTAAATCGACGCCAGGGCTTCCTGGCTCTTTTCCGACGGAATCATAAAGAACGGATCGGGTGACAGCTGGAACGGGCTGGAAATCAAGCCGAAAAATTCTTCATACATAAAATGTCCTGGTCTGCCTACTTTCCGGGATGTGTCCTGTTATTGTTGGAATTCGCTTCGCTCTTAGCGATAAATCTAGGCGCAAACTTCCTCACCTTGGCTCGCTGGGGTTTTTGCGAGTTCCCGGGGTACCCAAAACTCGGGCATTGGGTTGGGAAATTCAAACGCAACGTCGACGCCGCGCCCCAGGCGCGCGCCGAGAAATTCCACCACGCATTCCTGAGAGTGCTCGTTCTGCTGATTGGTGATAAGGATCTTCTGGCCTGGCTGTACCGCGGTGTTCATCGAAAGCAGTCCGCCGTGCGGATTGGTCGCGACGGTGTGGGCGTGTTCGTAGAACGGCTCGCCGTCCGGTCCGCAGCCGTACACAAATAACGGGAGCTTAATCTGATTGATCCCGACGGGCGGCTGCTGGCCCGTTTGTCCGGCGGTTCCGTGGATGGCCGTGTTGAAGCGCGGGCGCGCCTGATAGCTGCGGCGGCGGCGCTTGGTGCGGCTTTTCCGTGGAGGCTGCGGCTCTGTGGAATGGTCAATCTCATCCAGGCTGAGATCGAGTGCCACTTGCTCGACGACCTCAGCGGAAACAGATTTTTCCCGATTCATAAACGCCCGGACAAGCGATTGTTCGCTGATTAGATTTGTCACGCGCGGAATGCCGCGCGCATGCTTGTGCACGGCTTCGATCGCCTCCGGAGTGAAAATCTCGTCTCCATTGCTGCCCGCGATACGCAGGCGCTCGAGAATGTATCCGGAAGTTTCTTCCAGCGTCAGGGGGAGCGTCTTCGCCCGGAGCGCGATGCGCTGCCGGAGCTGCCGAAGGTCCCGCTGGTTCAGTTTCTTTTCGACTTCGGGCTGTCCCGCCAGCACGATCTGGAGCAGTTTGTGTGTCGAAGTCTCCAGATTCGTCAGCAAACGGATTTCTTCCAGCGCCTGAAGCGAGAGGACCTGGGCCTCGTCTACAACCAGCACGGTTTGCTCGCCCGCCTGGTAGCGGTCCAGCAGCCACTGATGCAACCTGAACAACACGTGGCTTCTCGCCTTCGACGTAACCGGAATTCCGAAATCGGCGATCATATAGTCGAAGAGCTGCGACGCGGTCATCCGGGGGTTAAAGACAAACGCCGTCGCAGCGCGCTGCTGATGCAGCGAATCGAGAAGCTTGTTCAGAATGGTGGTCTTGCCGGTTCCCACCTCGCCGGTCAGCAGGATGAAGCCCTTGCGCGCTTCGATCCCGTACGTCAGGCAATCGAGCGCTTCCTGCGTGCGCTTGGTCAGATACAGATAGCGGGGATCGGTGTTGATGTTGAAGGGATTCTCGTTCAGTCCAAAATGCGTCTTATACATGTCAGTAGCCTCAGTCGTGGGGAAGATTTCCCTCGAAACCCAAACCTGCGCATGAGCCTCAGCTCAGCCTGAAATCAAAGTTGGTCGTGGCTTGTGAATCGATCGGGGCCCCGTCGAGTCTCGCTGGTTCGTAGCGCCTCGCGGCCACCGCCTCCATGGCAGCTCGGGCCAGAATGGGAGCGCCCGTCACCGATTTCACGTCATACACCTTTCCTTCCGGACTGATGCGGAACTGCACTTCGACCCTGCCCGAGACAGAGCACTCCTTCGCGACCGCCGGGTACATTGGATCCTTGGGCAGAATCAGCGTGGCAGCCACAACGCTGCCAGTTGCCTCGGAAGGTCCCAGTTCCAAAGGTGCCAAAGAACGAAGCACACATCGCGGCATCCGCAAAAGCGAACGCACGATTGGCCCTTGTTGCGTCAGCTTGGCGCTATCTGCGTCTAGCGGCCTTTCAGACGATAGGGTCGTACCCGAACCGTCTGCCAAATGCGAGCCGGACTTGGGAGATTGCGCGGTCCCCGGGGCAGCTTCTCGCACACTTTTTGATTTTTCGGCGTGCTTACGCGCGTCAAATACCCTGCTCAACCTGGTTGTCTCCTGCGGGCGCCTATTTTCCTGAGTCGGTCACGACACGTTTAGCCTGTCACTTGGCCAATCGTTCAGAATCGAATGTGATCGAATATTATGCCGCCCGGAAAGGGAGTCAATCGGACAGAACAATTTAAAGGATGTGGAAAATCGTGCCACTGTGGAACGTATCAGTACCACCAGTACCACTCGACGGAAACTCACTGATTACTACTACGTTGATGGAGTATTTCAGTAGTCAGCTGGATGGGCTGAGGGACTACCTGATACAAGAAACTGACTTCTTCGAACTTGTTGAAGCACTCCCTTTCCGTCTGGCACTATAAAACACAGGCCACCCCACTGGAAATTGACCATGACCAGGACCATGACCAGCACGACAGCCTCGAAGGCGGACAACTCAATTTCGGAACGCTGGATCGAAGCCGACCCGGCGCAATTCCACGACAAGTTCAATCGCAAGAGCTTTGAAATCAGGCACTATCTGGCGACGCATCCCCTCTTTCAGCTTCCGAAGCTGCTGGAACTCGCCGATCGCACGCTGAAAACTCGTCCCAAGGAAATCTACTACGATGCGGGTGACATTAAGATTGACCAGCGCTGGGATGCAGTGCCCGAAAGGCCCTTTTCCGTCGTCGAAGCCATGGAACGCATCGAAACTTGCGGCGCTTGGTTCATTTTCCGCTCCGCTCAGAACGATCCGGAGTATCGGGTCCTGCTCGATCGCGGCTTGGCGGAAATCAAGGAGCATATCGGTCCAGGAATCGATTCGCAGATCTTGGTTGAGGACATCATTATTTTCGTGACATCCCCCAAACGCGTGACCACGTACCATATCGACCGCGAATGCAATTTCCTGCTCCAAATTAAAGGCACGAAAACGATGTACGTCTTCGACCGCGAGGATCGCGACGTGCTTCCGGAAGAAGAGATCGAGCGTTTCTGGACCATCGATAACAATTCGGCCACTTACAAGCCGCATCTTCAGGACCGGGCCATCGCCTACAAGATGGCGCCAGGGCTGGGCGTGCATATTCCGGTGAACTCGCCGCACTGGCTCCAGAATGACGACAATGTTTCCGTTTCACTCAGCGTGAATTTCCAATTCAAGGATCCCCTGCGAGCCAACGCCTATCGCGCCAATTTTTTGCTTCGGAAGCTGGGATTGAAGCCCACTCCCCCTGGCATATCTCCCACTCTCGATTCGATCAAATCACAGGCGGTCAAGCCGATCGTCTGGGCCGCCAACACGTACAAGCGCCTCCGCTGAACCCCTCTTAACCATGCCTTTATGCTGATACTTCCCCTTATAGCATTCATCGGATGCTGGACCGGGCTCTACGTCAGAAATCGAGACTGGCGCGCGAGCTTTATAGAGGCTGCGATTCTGTGGGCTGTGTGGCTGGCCGTGGCGACGGAAACCCTGAGCGGCGTCTTCTGGGTCTCCCGGCTGGGCCTGGCCGCGGCGTGGTTACTTGCGGCAGTTCTCGCATGGCTCGTGGCGATCCGCAGGATGAAAATGCAATCCGCGGCTCTTGGTGATAAACCCGGTCGGACAGTGGCTGTCAAACTCTCTGGCATCGAACGCGCCTCGATCGCGGCTATCGCCGCGATTCTTGCACTGACTGCGGTCGTCGCCATTGCCGGGGCGCCGAATTCGTGGGACGCCATGCAATACAACATGCCGCGCGCGATCATGTGGCTAGAAAATCACAGCGTCCGCATGTACCCCACGGTCGACTATCAGCAGCTCATGATGAGCCCCTGGGCCGACTAC
>JBEKTG010000170.1:0-7136 GCA_049516275.1 Candidatus Acidiferrales bacterium | reverse complement strand
ACACAATCGACAGGCCGGCCATCGTGTTGATCGACATCAGCAGGCACAGCGCCCACCATTGCCATTTTCCAAGCGCTTCGCCCAACGTGAAGTCGCGGTCACAGCGCTGCGAGATTTGCGCGGCGGACGGCGTCCACCCCTCGGGCGTCCAGCCCTCCGGCGGAAGCCGCATGAACGACCCCGAAGCTATCGCGACAATCGCGTACGCAATCCCCAGGTAAGCGAACGTCGTCAGCACGCCGACGCGCTCAATCAGCCGGTGGGCAACCGGCGCAGAGATCAGCGATCCCGAGCCGAATCCCGCGACGGCGATCCCCGTAATCAGCCCCCTGCGATCCGGAAACCATTTCACCAGCACCGAGATCGGCACGATGTATCCCATCCCCAGGCCGATTCCTCCCAGAACACCGTACGTGAGATACAGCCACCACAGCTTGTGCGCCGAGAAGCTCGCCAGAAACACGCCGCAGCCCCACAGAAACCCCGCCGTCATCGCCACCACGCGCGGACTCGTTCGATGCAGCCACAGCCCGCCCAGCACAGCCGCGCACCCCAGGCAAAACCAGCTGATCGTGAAGGTAAGCGTGATCTGCGAAATCGTCCATCCAAATTCCTTCGAAAGCGGAATCCGGAACACGCTCCACGCGTACGCCGCTCCCAGGGACATCTGCAGACACACCCCCGCCACTGCAATCCCCCACCGGTTCATGCTGCGCATAACTCCCCCACAATGATTCGCGACGCCACTTCACGGGCGCCATTCACGAGGACCATCTACGATGCTTCCGCAACGATTTCGCGGCCCGAACGCCCTCGCACGCGTTCGTGAATTGAGCGGGCGCTATTATGTTCCTGCACCGCTCTCTTGGCAAAGGCGTTCTTCTCAAGGCCCCTGAGTCAGGCGGCAAGGCTCGTGTTGTGGAGGCGGTGCGTAGCGAAGCATCGCTGTTGCAGCAAGTAATTCGTTAAGATAGGCTTTCACAAATAGCGCCCGGGTGGCGGAATGGCATACGCGGGGGACTTAAAATCCCTTGGCCTTAGGGCTATGCGGGTTCAACTCCCGCCCCGGGCACCAGCAGCCTTATCCCTGTATCGTGTCTTCAGATAGCTTCACTTCCCCCTCAGTCGCCCCACATGATCTCGCCGGCTTATGCTAGACTTTACGCTAGACTAGAGAGCTGACAAGACAGCGATTACCTCCATGGCAACTCGTTCAATCCACAACGCGGACGCAAAACTCTCCCGGCTTGATTCGGGCGACAAACGGCGCCGCCGGATGCTGGCGTGGCTGGGGACGCAGCGCGGACCGGCTCAGGGCGGCGAGCTGGCGCGGCACTTTCGCGTGAGCCGGCAGTGCGTGGTGCAGGACATCGCAATTCTGCGCGCCGCCGGGAACGAGATTCTCGCGACGCCGCAGGGCTACCGCCTGCCGCAGCAGTCTTCGCGCGCGTTTCGCGCGATTCTGGCCTGCCGCCATGCGCCCGAGCGCACCGAAGAAGAGCTGCAGATTCTGGTGGATCACGGGGTCAGGATTCTGGACGTGCTGGTGGAGCACCCCGTCTATGGCGAACTCCGCGGATCGCTGATGATCGAATCGCGCGCCGACTTGCAGGATTTTCTGGGCAACATCCGCAGCACCAAGGCGGCGCTGCTCTCCTCGCTCACGCAGGGAGTTCATCTGCACACGGTCGAGGCCTCGCGGGAGGAAATGATCTCCCGGGCCAAATCCAAGCTGCGCGCCCAGGGATTCCTCCTGAAGTAGGGCCACGCCGATGGAACCGATCCTCACCCGCGAGCAGCAACTCGAAAAGGCCCTGTTCCGGGGCGGCAGCCTCACCCTGCAAAATCCGGGCTATCAGCACGAGGTCCGCACCCTGATGGAAGAGCTGCTGCGGCAGGATCTGACGCCCCGGGATCTGACCGTGGCGGCCCTGGAGATCAAAAGCAAGCCGGTATCGGCCGTGGTGCTGGCCCGGGAAGCCGGCGTGGCGGCGGGCCTGGAGGAATTCGCGTTTCTGTTCGAGTCCCGCGGGATCTCCGTTCGCTTCGAGAAGAAGGATGGCGATGTCTTCGCCGAGGACGACGTGTTCCTGAGGCTGGAGGGCGACCACAACACTTTGCTCTCGCTCGAACGATCGGGGCTCAACCTGCTGCAGCGCATGAGCGGCATCGCCACGATGACCCGCTGCATCCAGCAGCGTGTTCGCGAGTGCTGCCCTTCCACGCGGGTGGTGGCCACCCGAAAAACCTTGTGGGGACTGCTCGACAAGCGAGCGGTCCACCTGGGCGGCGGCGGAACGCACCGGCTAGGGCTGGGCGACGCGATCCTGATCAAGAACAACCATCTCGCGCTGATCGCGCGGCGCGAGGAAGAAGCGGCACCGCTCGCCATCGAGCGCGCCTGGCTTCATCGCGCCGAAGCGGCATTCATCGAGATCGAGGTGAGAAGCGAATGGGCGGCGCTGTCCGCAGCAGGAACTTTTCGCAGGCTCCAAAAGCAGTCGGGAGAACGCTACCCCTGCCTGCTGATGCTCGATAACCTGCCGCCCAGGGAGATCAACCCGATTCTCGATTCGCTGCGCCGCGAACATTTCTGGAATTACGCGCTCATCGAAGCGAGCGGAGGCGTGTCGGAGAAGAACGCCGAGGCCTACGCGGACACGGGCGTGGATGCCATTTCGGTAGGGGCCTTGACTCATTCGGTGCGAGCACTCGACCTTTGCCTAAGAATTTCATAATTCAATTCGGACGCAACCATAGGGAGAATTCAATGCCAGCAGAACTTCTGCAAGATAGCCTTGAGACTCGCTACACGATTCCGGAAGTGGAGACCATCCCCGACGGACCCGAAGAGATTCGCCGCAAACAGGAGCGCATCCGGGAGCTCTGCGCCAAGCACAACGCGATTCTGCTCGCCCATCATTACCAGCGCCCGGAAGTGCAGGAGGTAGCGGACGCCGTAGCCGATTCGCTGAAGCTTTCCCAGGCGGCCGCCAAGACCGATGCGGCGGTGATTGTTTTCTGCGGCGTTCACTTTATGGCCGAGACAGCCGCGATTTTGTGTCCGGACAAAATCGTGCTTTTGCCCGACCTGCGCGCAGGGTGTTCGCTGGCCGCCGCTATCACCCCGGAAGAGCTGCTGAAGTGGAAAGCGAAGTTGCCGGATGCCGTGGTCGTCTCGTACATCAATACGTCGGCGGCGGTGAAAGCCGAGAGTGATTACTGCTGCACGTCGGCCAACGCGGCGAAAGTGGTTTCCGCCGTCCCCACTGACCGCCCCATCCTTTTCCTTCCCGACAAGTTTCTCGCCGCCGTCGTCGCGCGGCAGACCGGCCGAAGCAATATCGTCGCTTACCCTGGCTACTGCCACGTCCACAAAACGATCCGGCCCGACGATGTTGTCGAAATCATGGACGAGCATCCAGATATCGAGCTTCTCCTCCACCCCGAGTGCGGCTGCGTGAGTTCCTGCATGGCAAAAGCGGCGGACGGTTCGCTGCCCCAGGATCGGACCTTCTTCCTTTCCACCGAAGGAATGCTGCGGCACATCGGAGAATCGTCCGCGAATGAATTCGCCGTGGGGACGGAAGTGGGCATCATGTATCAGCTCGGTAAGAAGTTCCCGGACAAGAATTTCATTCCCATCAATCCGCGCGCCATTTGCGCTTTCATGAAGACGATCACCCTCGACAGGGTTTTGCAGTCGCTCGAAACGATGTCGCCGCAGATCACCGTGCCGCCCGAAATAGCCGTCAGGGCTCGCCGGGCCATCGATCGTATGTTGGAGCTCGCGTGAACGCAGCGATTCGTCTTCGGGTGGGCATTCTCGGCGTAGGTTCGATCGGGCGGACGCTGGCGGCGGCTCTCGATGCCAAGCGCATCGACGCGGATCTCGTTGCGATCGCCGATCAGGACGAGCAAAGAGCCGAGTCGGTTGCCGCTGCACTCACGACGCGGCCGCGCGTCGTCTCGCTGCACGAACTCGTTCAGCGCGCGGATCTGGTGGTCGAAGCGGCCAGCCAAAGTGCGCTGCTCGATTTCGTCCCGAAAGCGTTCGCGGCTGGCCGGGACATGCTCATCATGAGCGTGGGCGGCCTTCTCGGCCACGAGGACTGGTTTCGCCAGGCCAGCGAGAAAGGCTGCCGCATCTATGTGCCCTCCGGTGCGATCGCCGGGCTCGACGGAATCAAGTCGGCTTCGATGGGCTACGTGCAATCCGCCGTGCTCACCAGCCGCAAGCCGATCGCGGCGCTCCGCGGGACCAAATACGTGGTCGACAATAATGTTCCGCTCGACACATTCCACGAGGAGACCGTGATCTTTGAAGGCACCGCGGAAGAAGCTGCGCGAGCCTTCCCGACAACCTCCAACGTGGCGGCCTCCCTGCGCCTGGCCGTCGATCGCACGGTGCCCGTCTGCGTAAGGGTTGTTGCTGTGCCGGGCGGCAGCAAGAATGTGCATGAGATTCGCGTACAGGGAGAGTTCGGACGCCTCTCCGTGGACGTCGAGAACGAGCCCTCGAAAGATAATCCGCGCACCTCCCAGCTGGCGGCCTTCTCGGCGCTCGCCACGCTGGCGAATCTGACGCGGTCGCTGCGGGTAGGAACGTAACGGCTCCCGGCCGGATTACCAGGCACTGCACCAGTTCCGGAGAAGTGAGCTAGAATGGCCTCATGGGATCTGCACCAGGCAAAAGTACGCCGGCCGCCGATGCCGCCCGCGAACTTGAACAGTCTCGTGAGCGCCGCGCTGCCGCCTGGATCCTCGTATTGGCAATGGCGATTTCCGCCATCGCGGGAATACTGTTGACTGCTTATTTCCAGCGCCCCTGATCCAAGTCCACCATTTGCAGCTACTGATGTCCTGCGGAAACTACGGAAGCATCTGCGGATGATACGGAGCGCGTTTCGCTGAGAATCTTCTCCAGCATCTCCGGAATTTCGAAGACGGCGCGGTTGCGCATGGCCGCCGCGTTCTCCCGGTAGCGTGCAAGGGTCGGAGGCTGAATAAGTTGAGCGACCGCCTCGTCGATTCTGCGGAAATTCTTCAGTACGATCCCCACTTCCTTCTCCACAATCCACACCGCGTTGTAGCGCTCCTGGGGAAGAGTCCACGCGTTGCATTCGACGATCACCGGCAACTTCATCGCCAGGGCTTCGCTTACGCTGCCGGGTCCCGGCTTGCCGATAAAGAAATCGGCGAGCTGCATGTAGTGGTTTACCTTGCTGGTGAAACCCTCCACAAAGCGCGGGAGGCGCGATTTTTGCGCGCGCAGCGCGTCCCTGAGCTTGTCATTCTTGCCGCAGATCAAGACCAGCTGCAGCTCCAGATTCGAGCGATCCAGGCGGTCAGCGATGTCCAGCATCGCCTTCGACCCATGCCCACCGAAAAGTATGAGCCCCGTCGGTAGATCGGGCCGAAGCCCGATTTTCGCCCGTTCGGCCAGGCGGTCTTCCACGGGGAGTTCGTAGAATCTGGGATGGAGTATCATCCCCGAGGCGCGGGAAATGCGCTCATCGGTATGCCCCATGGAATGAGCCTGTTCGACGGCACGGTCCGAGCCGCAGACCAGATACTGAAGCTGCCGCTCGATCCAAAAATGGGGAGGATAGTCGGCAATATCCGTGAGTATTGTTACGAAGGGGCGCTCCGGGAAAACACGGCCGTAGCTTTCCCCCATGGCACGATTGAAATGCGGCACGAAGGAAACCACCATGTCCGGATTTGTTTCCTTCCAGTGCTTCTCAAGTAGTTTTACGGTCGGGCGGTGGTAGGCCCGGATCACCAGTTGAAGCACGCGCATGAGCTGGGGGCTGCCAAGCGTCCAGCCGGTACGTAGCATCTCGTTATAGAAGTCCTGGATGCGGATGTTGAAGTATCTTTTGAGGATATCGAGTTCGTCGAGAAGTTCCTGCAGGTTGGTCAGGCGGACTTCCCAGGGCTTCCGCCCCGCCTGGATGGCCATTTCAAGCGCCGTGGCTGCTGCACGGTGGCCCCCCCCGGCGTCGAAGAAAACAAACTCGATACGTGGCATTCGCAGGGCATTCTGGCACTGCAAGGGCCGAAGAATGTTTCTGGAGTGTTAAAAGCGTAAATCTTGTGTCTAACTAATTAAGTGGCTTTAGTTTCAGAACGTTAGCACAGCCGTCATCTGTGAGTAACCTTGTGGATTTATTGTGGAAAACGTGAAGTGCGATATGCATGTCCACTCGTACTTTTCAGGGGCCTGCACCACCCCCTTTGTCGGCAAGTTCTGTCGTGAAAGCTACAGCGATCCCGACCAGGTCTACTCCCAGCTCCAGCGGCGCGGCATGAACTTATTCACGCTGACCGACCACGACGCGATCGAAGGGTCCGAGGGGCTCAGACGCCACCCGGATTTCTTTCTGAGCGAGGAGCTGACGTGCCGGATGCCCAGCGGTACGGAAGTCCACATCGGTGTGTACGACTTCCATGAGCGCCAGCACGTCCAGCTTCAACAACGCCGCAACGACCTGGTAGCCCTTCTAATGTACCTAAGCGAACGAAAGCTTTTCTTCAGTATCAATCACGTGTTCTCCAGCGTGACGGGGCGCCGGGAACTCGAAGATTTCGAATGGTTTGAGGAATATTTCCCGGCGGTGGAAATCCGCAACAGCCACATGCTGGAAAGCGCGAACACCAAAGCAGCGGCCTTAGCGCGCCAATGGAACAAGATTGCCATCGGCGGAAGCGACGCCCACGCCCTCGCATCCGTGGGAACCGCCTACACCGAAGTGCCGGGCGCCAAGAACAAAGAGGAATTTTTTGCGGCGCTTCGCAGCGGAATGGGCCAGGTCGCGGGCGAGTCCGGATGTTTTACGAAACTCACTCGCGACGTCTTCCTGATCGCGTTCGAAATGATGCGCGAGAAATCATGGACCACGCTTCTTACGCCGCTGGCCGTGCTCGTCCCCGCCATCACGCTCCTCAACTACTACGATGAACGCGCCTTCCTTCGCCGTTGGGCGCCGCAGGTTCTGAGCCAGCCCGAGCCCCGCAGCAAGCGTCGCCGCTGGCTCACTGCACCGCAAACCGCGGTGGAGGAGTTGGTATGACCGTTACCAAAGCTGTCTGGCACCAGATCGAATCCAACGATCACCGATTGATGAAACACG
>JBEKTG010000169.1:0-7165 GCA_049516275.1 Candidatus Acidiferrales bacterium | reverse complement strand
AATAACAACAACCCGAATCGCCACGCCTACCATGACGTCGGGCAGGCGATGGCCAACCTGGCAATCGAGGCTGTGGCGAATGGGCTGCAGGTCCATCAAATGGCGGGCATCCTGGTGGACGAAGCGCGCAAAACGCTTTCGATCCCCGAGGGATTCGATCCCGTCGCAGGTTTTGCGCTGGGCTATCCGGGCGAGCCGCACCAATTGCCCGATCACCTTCGCGAGCGGGAATTGGCGCCGAGCGAACGCAAGAAAGCTTCCGCGTTTGTCTTCGATGGGAAATGGGGACATAAGTCACCGATCTTCGGCTAGCAAATCGGGTAGCCAAGAGAATCCGCGATGGAGCGCCGGGTCAAAGAAGCTGACTGGTCCACGAAGCGACGTAGCTTGCGACGTCGTGAAGCACTTCCGAGTCGTTCTTACCGGACGCTTTGAGTACGTGGAAGGAATGGTCGGCGCCTTCCACCACTTCCAGCGTGGCTCGTGATCCCAGCTGAGCGCAGATCGGGCGCAGAAGCTGCAAATCGGCGAATGCGTCGCGCGTTCCTTGAAGAAACAACATCGGCACGGTGACGCGTGATAGGTGGCCGGCCCGTTTTGTCCCCGGACGGTTGGGCGGATGAAGCGGAAAACCGAAGAATACCAGCCCCTTCACTCCTTCCAGCGGATGTTCCGAGGTGGCGGTGGAAGTCATGCGTCCGCCCATCGATTTGCCTCCCGCAAACAGGGGAAGAGTCGGAGCCAGTTCCTTCGCTTTATCGACCACCGCTCTTACGGCCGCGGTAAGCACGGCGGGTTTGTCGGGAACCTTCCGGCGCTTTTCCATGTAGGGAAATTGATAGCGGAGCGTCGCGATACCGGCGGAGTTCAGTTCGCCGCTGAGCGCTTCGAGAAAAGGGTGAGCCATTCCGGCTCCCGCGCCATGAGCCAGAACTAACAGGCTGCGCGGCGTGGCCGGGCGATCGAAGAGCGCCGACATTTCGTCGCCGTCCGGCAGATCGATTCGCAGTTCGCGCGAGGCAGCCATTTCGGAAAGACTTTAGCACAGACTTTTGGCTCGTATCTTCGGCCGCAGAATTCGACCACGCTTCTCTAATGTGGCAACATACTCAGTAGAAGCTTGAGAGGAGCGAAAGCTATGGCAAAGGCTACGTTTGCCGCGGGATGTTTCTGGGGCGTGGAAGACGCGTTCCGGCAAATCAAGGGCGTAACCTCGACGGCTGTTGGCTACACCGGCGGAACGAAAGCAAATCCGACTTACAAGGACGTGTGCTCCGGAACGACCGCCCACGCCGAGGCCGTGGAAGTCGAATTCAATCCCCAGGAGGTTTCCTACCTCGAGCTTCTTGCCACCTTCTGGAAGAGCCACGATCCCACCACGCTGAATCGCCAGGGACCCGACTTCGGCACGCAATATCGCTCGGCGATTTTCTTCCACGATCCCGAACAGGAAACGGCCGCGCGCGATTCCAAAGCGATCCTGGAAAAAGAAGGCGTCTTCAAGCGCCCTATCGTGACGCAGATCGTGCCGGCAGCAACGTTCTATCGGGCCGAAGAATATCACCAGCAGTATTTTGAAAAGCAGGGCATACGCTCCTGCCACACGTAGAGTTCAGGGGCCGGTCAGGGAAATCCATCGCGCCTGCTTTAGTGCGAGCCACGCGGCTGTTACAATAGCTCTTTCTCATAATCCCAAACAACATATCGAGGCCTGATGGCTGAAATCCAACCGTTTCGCGCGTATCGCTACGACACCAATCGCGTCGCTCTGAAGGACGTTCTCACCCAGCCCTACGACAAGATCAGCCCCGAGATGCAGGATCGCTATTACGCGGCCAGCGCCTACAACCTGATCACCATCGAAAAGGGACGCGTGCTTCCGGGCGATTCCGATGGCAACAACGTCTACACGCGCGCCGCGAAAAAAGTGGACGAATGGATCGCGGAGAAAATCCTCGCGCAGGACGCCGCGCCGAGCATTTACATCTACTCGCAGGAGTTCCTCGTGCCGGGGACGCAAACCCGCCGCGTCCGCATCGGCTTTATCGCGCTGGGGCGCGTGGAGGATTACGATGCCCACGTCGTCTTCCGCCACGAGCGCACACTCTCCGCGCCCAAAGCGGACCGCATCGAACTGTTGCGGCAAACGCGCGTGCAAACCGGGCAGCTATTTCTTCTGTATGACGATCCGTCACGCATCATCGACAGCCTCCTCGAAGACACCGCGCGCAAAAGCACTCCGCTCGAGATGACCGACGAGTACGGCGTGATCCATCGGCTGTGGCCCGTGGACGATCCGGCGTTTGTGCGGCGCATCCAAAGCGCGATGAAAGATAAAAAGCTCGTGATTGCCGACGGGCATCACCGCTACGAAACGGCCTTGAACTATCGCAACGAAGGCCGCGCCAAGGCCGGCAAGGCGGACCCGCTCGCCGCTTACGAATTCGCGATGATGACGTTCATCAATACCCACTCCAAGGGTCTCACGGTTCTCCCCACGCATCGCGTGGTGGGTAATCTTGCGAATTTCGATTTCGAGAAGTTCCGCAAGTCGTTGGCTCCCTATTTTGATTGGTATGCCTACCCCTTTCAGAATCCCGAGGAGCGCGCCACCGCGTTTGCGGAATTCCGTAAGGACCTCGAAGGCGAGAGCCATGGACGCCGGGCGATTGGCGTCTACCCGGGAGGTGGGTCGTTTTTTCTGTTTCTCTTGCGGCGCGACGCCGACCTTGAAAGCGTGCTGCCGGATATTTCCGAAGGGCAACGCGGATTGGATGTGGTGCTGCTGCACCGGCTGATTCTCGACAAAGGACTGGGCATTTCGGCGGAGGCGGTAGCTGCGGAAAAAAACGTGGGCTACGAGCGGGAAATCGAAGCGGCGATTGCGCGGGTCGATCGGGGCGAGGCGCAGATTGCGTTTCTGCTCAAAGCCGTCCGCGTGCAACAGGTGGCCGATATCGCGCTCGCCGGCGATGTGCTCCCGCAAAAATCCACGGACTTTTATCCCAAGCTGCTGAGCGGCGTGGCCATCTACCGCCCGGAAGGCCGGCTCTAGCGCGTTTGCGAAGGCGCAAAGGGCGCAAACTGAGCGTCTTAGCTTGACACTCGCTGAGCCAGGGCGTATTTTTGCACCTCCACGGAACGGGAAGACGCCCCGCGTTCCGCGTTGACGTGGAGGCCTAATGACCACCCCAGCGAGTCATTCGGATTCTCGAGTCAATTTATCCGTCACCCCAGTGAAGAAGGGAAGTGCCGGTCTTCGCTTACATCTGTTAACTCTCGCTCTTAGTGCGCTTTTCTTCGCAACGCTCCTTTTCGCCCAGGGACAACCCACTCCTAAAATCACCAAGGTGGATCCACAGTCGGGAAAGGTCAGTGACAGCATTACTGTTTCAGGCGCCGACCTGGGGAAAGATGCGGTAGCAGGCGTATTTCTCTCGGACGACAAGTCGGACTACAAAGCAACGATCGTAAGCCAGGCTGCTGACAAGATCGTGATGAAGGTTCCCCAAGTAAAGCCAGGCGGCTACAACCTCTCGATCCAGGTGGGGGGCACCACACTAATCGAGCCGGTCCGTTTCACCGTCCAGGAATAATTCTCCGCTCCGCGGCCCGAATGCATTTCGATGGCGAATCCCAAGCTATTTTTCCGGCTGGATCAGGTATATTTATGCCGAAAACCAGAATGGACACGGGGAGGTTTTTAGATGGAGCGGAAAAAGGCGTCTGATTTTCCTCAGGAATTGCTGGATATATTTGACGGCTACGTTCACGGCGACATCGACCGCCGCGCATTTCTCGACGCGGCGAAAAAATATGCCGTTGGCGGGCTGACGGCGACGGCCATCTGGGAAAGCCTCCGCCCCAACTACGCTTTCGGCCAGCAGGTCCCCAAAGACGACCCGCGGATCGAAACCGAATACACCACCCTCCAGTCGCTGCAAGGCAACGGAACCGTCAACGGCTACTACGCGCGGCCCGCGAAAGCGTCCGGAAAACTGCCGGGAGTGCTGGTCGTCCACGAAAACCGTGGTCTGAACCCTCACATCGAAGACGTGACGCGCAGGCTCGCCGTGGCGAACTTTCTGGCCTTCGCGCCCGATGGGCTGACTTCGGTCGGCGGCTATCCCGGCGACGAAGAGAAGGCCACCAATATTTTCCGAACGGTGGATGGCAAGAAGATGTTCGAGGATTTCGTGGTTTCCGCCACGTGGTTGAAAGCCCGGCCGGAATGTACCGGCAAGATCGGCGTCGTTGGTTTCTGTTACGGCGGCACGATGGCAAATTCCCTGGCGGTTCGGCTCCCCTATCTTTCGGCGGTGGTTCCGTTTTATGGCGGCCAGCCCACGGCCGCGGATGCGGCGAAGATCAAGCCCCCGCTCCTGCTCCACTACGCCGCGCTCGACACGCGCTTCACCGGAGGATGGCCCGCCTATGAAGAGGCGCTCAAAGCCAACCACGTCACATATGAAGCGTACATTTACGAGGGAGTGAATCACGGCTTTCATAACGACACCACGCCGCGGTACGACAAAGCCGCAGCAACGCTCGCCTGGCAGCGGACGCTCGACTTTTTGAACAAATATCTGCGCAGCTGAAGCCTTTCAGCGATCGCTGAAACCCGAGCCGTTGACTTCAATGTCTGGCGATTCTTTCCAGCAGGCTCGCGGAGTCTGCGGTAGACTTCCATTTACTTTCATTCGTTCGAGGACTATCCTCCCGGACATAGGAGATGCATATGGCGCGCAAATATATCGATTGCAGGCATATTCCCAGCGACAAGAATTGCACCGTGGCAATTTCAGGTTCGGAAGAGGAAGTTCTCGATCTCGCGGTGATCCACGCCGTCGTTTCCCACGGGCACGACGACCCGTACGAATTGCGCAAGCAGCTTCGCCCATTGCTGATGGACGCGCCCGATGCCATGAGCGCCACCGCTTAAGCGCAGGCACGCAAAGCTGAACAGACGGATCGGCGTAAGCCTATTCGTACACGCTGGCGGGTGTTGTTTCGACCTTTTTCTGGGGTCGTTGTAGCGTATCTTTCCGCTTCATTACATCCGGCGTTCCTCCCTGCGGATCCAGCAAGTCCACAAGTTGCAGCCGGAGGTTGCCCACGTTGGTGGCATAGGAAAGGCCCACCTCTATGTCGATGACGCCGGCGCGGATCAGCTTCTCGATTTCGATGTCGAAGCACTGCATACCGTCGGTGTCGCCGTCGCGCATCGCATCGAGGAGGGTCTTACCTTCGGTCTCGCCGCGTTCCACATACTCGCGAGTCCGCAACGTCGATTTGAGTATTTCGAATGCGGCAACACGGCCGGTGCCATCGCGCCGCGGTATCAGCCTCTGCGACACGATATAGCGGAAGGCCTTGGCCAGTCGATTTCGCACGGCGTCCTGATCTCCCAAAGAAAATGCTCCGATCAAACGCTCCACCGTTTTCGAGGCGTCGGTCGTGTGCAAAGTGGAGAAAACCAGATGGCCGGTCTCGGCGGCTTCGAGCGCCACCTCGATCGTCTCCCTGTCGCGCATTTCACCCACCAGGATCACCTCCGGCGCCTGCCGCAACGCGGCCCGCAAGGCGAGGCCGAAATTCAGGGTGTCGCTATGGAGTTCGCGCTGGTGCACGGTGGCTGTCTTGTGGGCGTGCAGGAACTCGATGGGGTCTTCAATGGTGATGATGTGATAGGCGTTCTCTTCGTTGATTTTGTTCAAAATGGCCGCGAGCGTCGATGATTTTCCGCTGCCGGTGGGACCCGTGACCAGCACGATTCCATTGCGCAGCAGGGCCGTCTCTTTCAATTGCTCGGGCAGGTTCAGGATCGCGAAATCCGGCACGGAGCTGGGAATCACGCGCATGACGATGGCGCAACTGCCGCGCTGGCTGAAAACGTTCACGCGAAAGCGCGCGACCTTGGTCAATCCGTAAGAAATGTCGCAGGAACCTTCCTCCTTCAGCTTCTGTGCGGCTTGCGCGTTTCGCCCCATGAGATCGGCCGCGATCTGCGCGGTGTCTGCAGGGGTGAGCATTGCAACCCCTTGAATGTTTACTGGCACAAGCCTTCCGTTCACTTTCACCTGAGGCAGTCTGCCGGGAGAAAAGACGAGGTCGCTGGTGTTGGGCGCGCCTTTCAGCATAGTGGCAATCAGGCTGGGAGTCGGCAGCCTTGCCGGAGCAGCCACCTGCGGCGCAGGTAAAGTCCGCGCTTCCGGCGATGGCTGGGCGGGTTGTGAAATACTGGGTGTTTGCATGGAACCTCTTCGCCGCCCGGAGGGAAGTCCGGCCGGGAGGGACATTGTGGCCAATACCATTATGTAGGAGGCAGGCTTGGCGCCCCGAAGGAACGAACCGCTCTGTTTTCAATCGATCAGCTACCCCGCCTAAGCGGTGTATTTTCAGGGTGGTTCGTTCGCTGGGAAGGGGCCTATGTACTGCGGAGGAAGTTGGCGACGGCGGAATTGAAGAGTTGAGGCTGCTCGACGTTGGAGAGATGCGCGGTATCGAGGCGCAATTCCTTGGCGCCGGGGATTTCGCGAGCCAGAACTTCGCCGTGCCCCGCCCAGGGAAGGGAGGCATCCCGGTCGCTCCCGATCACAAGCGTGGGAACGGCGATCCCCCGGAGAATCTCGCGATGATCCATGTCACGGACGGCTGAGCAGCAGGCTGCATAACCCGCCGGGTTCGTGGAGAGAAAGGTTGCGCGGATCGAATTTACGAGCGGATCGTTCTTCGCAAGTATCTCAGGCGAGAAAAAGCGGCCCATCGCCGTATCAACGATTGCCGGCATGCCGCGATCGAGAACGGTGCGTCGCCGCTCGTCCCAATTCGTTTTCGGCGGAACATAGGGAGAAGAATTGGCCAGCACCAGCCCGGTAACACGGTCAGCCGCGTTGGCACCCAGCCATTGTCCGATCATTCCGCCAAGTGAAAGTCCCAGGAAAGAAAACTTCGGTAGCTGAAGAGCGTCGGCGAGGGCCAGAACATCGCGCCCCAATCGCTCCATCGTGTATTCCCCGGGCGGGGAATCGGAGGCTCCCAGACCGCGTGTGTCATATCGCAGAACGCGGAACAGCGGCAGCAGATCCGGTATTTGAAGAGTCCACATTCCGATGTCGGTGCCCAGAGCATTGGACAAAATCAGAACCGGATTCTGATCGTTTCC
>JBEKTG010000168.1:0-7194 GCA_049516275.1 Candidatus Acidiferrales bacterium | reverse complement strand
TTCCCCGGCATTTTCCCGGACTCCTTCAGGTCGATGGGGCAGGTGCCGGTGTATTTTGAAGCGGCGGCCACGATCACAGCGCTTGTGCTTCTCGGGCAGGTGCTCGAATTGCGCGCGCGCAGCCACACATCTTCGTCGATTCGAGCGCTGCTGAAGCTTTCGCCGAGAAGCGCCCGGCTCGTGCGCACTGACGGCACGGAGCTCGACGTTCCCATCGAGCACATCGCGCGCGGCGATATTTTGCGGGTGCGCCCCGGAGAGAAAATCCCCGTGGATGGAGTCGTGGTCGATGGATCGAGTTCCGTCGATGAATCGCTGGTCACCGGCGAATCGATTCCAGTCGAAAAAATCGCCGGCAGCCGCGTGATCGGCGGAACCTTGAACGGCACCGGAAGCTTCGTGATGACCGCCGAACGCGTGGGCGCGGAGACGATGCTGGCGCAAATCGTGCGCATGGTGAGCGAGGCGCAGCGCAGCCGCGCTCCCGTGCAGCGACTGGCGGACCGCGTCGCGTCGTATTTCGTTCCCGCAGTGGTGCTCGCGGCGGTGCTCGCGTTTGTGGCCTGGGCCGTGTGGGGGCCCGAGCCGCGGATGGCGCACGCGCTGCTCAATGCGGTGGCGGTGCTGATCATTGCGTGCCCCTGCGCGCTGGGGCTGGCTACGCCCATGTCGATCATGGTGGGCACCGGGCGCGGCGCGCTCGCGGGCGTGCTCGTGAAAAATGCCGAGGCGCTGGAGATTCTCGAGAAGGTTGACACGCTCGTGGTGGATAAAACCGGCACGCTCACCGAGGGCCGCCCGCGCGTGACGCAAGTGTTCGCGGAGTCCGGATCGAGCGAGATGGACGTGCTGCGCGTCGCCGCCACGCTCGAGCGCGCCAGCGAACATCCTCTCGCCGCCGCGATTTTGGCCGCGGCGACAGAACGCAATATTGCGCGGAGCGACTTGACCGATTTCCATTCCCGGACAGGGCAGGGAATCACCGGCACCGTGGACGGAGCGAAAGCCGCCCTGGGCAATCGCGCTCTATTCGCCGCGCTATCGATTCCGCTGGGGGCGCTGGACGAGCGAGCCAGCGCTCTTGAGAGCGATGGGCAGACGGTAATGTTCGTGGCAATCGGAGGAAAGCCGACTGGGTTGATCGCCGTCGCCGATACGGTGAAAGCCACCACGCCCGAGGCAATCGAGCAGCTGCACCGGCAGAAGATTCGCATCGTGATGCTGACAGGCGACAGCCGCGCCACCGCGGACGCCGTCGCGCGGAAGCTGGGCATCGACGAAGTGCATGCGGGCGTGCTGCCGGACCAAAAAAGCGAAATCGTCAAGCGATTACAGGAAGCAGGGCGCGTGGTTGCGATGGCGGGCGACGGCGTAAACGACGCTCCGGGGCTCACGCAAGCCGATGTGGGCATCGCGATGGGAACCGGTACGGACGTAGCGATGGAGAGCGCGGGCATCACATTGCTGCAAGGCGATCTGCGCGGCATCGCGCGCGCACGGACGCTAAGCCGCGCCACCATGCGCAACATCCGCCAGAACCTGTTTTTTGCGTTTGTCTACAACTCGGTGGGCATTCCGATTGCGGCGGGCGTTCTCTATCCGTTCTTCGGGCTGCTGCTCAGCCCGATCCTCGCGAGCGCAGCCATGACGTTCAGCTCCGTGTCGGTGATCACCAACGCGCTGCGGCTGCGCCATGTGGAGCTTGTTGAGCTGTGAAAGGGGCGTGAGGCGAGGAACCGTGAGCCGGGAAGTGCTAACTCTATATGGGTTCCAGACTTGGCTAGTACCCTACGCGGACTAAATACTGAGGAAGTTTCGAGGAGTTTGAATCCGGCGCCCGTCAGCACCGATTCCGGATGAATTGCACGCCTTCGACGCGCAGTTTGCGATGCCGCAGGCCCATGAGCAGCCTGCCGAGGTAAACCATAGAGGCTCGCGGCTGGGGCAAATATTCCTACAAGTGTCCTAAACAGCACAGACGCCAATAATGAAGGATTCTAGGATCTCGCTATCCGCGGGACGTATGGCCAGTTCCGCTGCAATGAAAACTGTATTGCAAATGGGGAAATCGATGAAGACTTTAGCGGTAGCTTTAGTGCTGTGCTTCGGGATGAGCTATGTCGCGAAGGCGGATTCTTTCACGGGTGTCGGTGGAAGCGGTAACGTGTCCTTCGCAGGCATAGACGTTTATGACGTAAACTCCAATTCTGCATCGAACCCTTTCGGTTTGATCCAAGTGACATGCCCTGGCGGCGCGCCTTGCGGAGCTGACTTGGGCGGGGGTTTCGAAGTCGCGACCATAACGTTCTTCAGTGATGGCGGCTTCGTTATCAGAAACACAGCGAACGCAGCGGATGGCAATAGCGAAGGCGCATGGGAAAATGGCACCGCCCCTAGCCCGAGCATCTTCAGTGTAAGCGGCAATACTTTGGGATCACTCGCCGCCGTTACGAGCGAGATTGCGAGCCCTTCAGCCTTTCCCAGCGCCTTTTGTCCTAGTGTACCCACTCCCACGGGTTGGTGTTTCAATGGCAATGATCAGGGCGGCGGCTCGGTGCTTACGTACCAAGGCACGGTCAAGGGCATCAGCGGAGTATTCACTGCATCGGACAACTCCGAGGAGGTCGCATTTAGTTTGCCAACCCCTGAGCCATCCAGCCTGCTGATGCTTGGCAGCGGGTTGCTTGGTTTGATGGGATTGGGCTTCCGGCGTGAGGGTAACGTCTGAGACCTGAACGTCTGAGTATTGTCACCTGTCGCGGACTCATTTGAAAAGGGCCGGATAAGTGTCTGGCTCTTTTCACTTTGTCTGCCGGGCTCCCTTCTACGAGGCTGTCCCGCGTCACCGAATTCTTCCCCTGTTGGTTAGTAGTTTCATGCAGAAATTCATCAATATCCAATACGAATGCCTGCATGGAA
Organism: Candidatus Acidiferrales bacterium; assembly: GCA_049516275.1. GTDB lineage: Bacteria > Acidobacteriota > Terriglobia > Acidiferrales > UBA7541 > Palsa-295. The sequence goes on along the minus strand of JBEKTG010000168.1, from coordinate 4,275 downwards.
ACTACGCTACCGGCGAATCCACCTCGCCGCTCCGCACCTGCTGCCACCAGCATCGAAGGCAGCCTCCGATGCGTTGCCGACAGTCTCCGGTGCCGGATTTTGCATTTTCCTCCAAATTCTACTTGGACGTGTAGTAGGATCACGGCCCCGAGCTTTACGGCTCCTGCAACCACCTTGTCTGCGTTCTCCGTCAGCAGATACAAACTCGCCGGTGAGGAGCCGATTGTTTTCGCGCCGCGGGAACCCATCTGTGGAATTTCCGGTCCCAACATTAATGTCGTACCCCGGCGCGTCAGCTCGGCATGTATCGCCTTGCCGTCTGGGCCATTCACGATTCCCCGTTTGGCAAAGCCGAATGCCTTTCGATAAAAGGCCGCCGCCTTCACGTCAGTCACCGTTAGCATTGTCGTTACCGAGCAGTACTGCTTTTTTTATGAAGGCCAGTCGTTCTGGGACTCGAAGAAGGGTGGCAACATCAGAGTAATGGATTCAGTGCATTCAAGCCGCTATCTGGAGACTTCATCATTTCACCCGATAGTTCTTTCGTTGGCGAGAACTCACATTGATTTTCCAGTTCTTTTAATTTGAAGTAGAGCTTCACATCTCCGGTAAGCGCTGTTAATCAGGAGTCTGGTATTTTTGACAGTTTTTATTTCCCCGAAGTGACTCGATCATGCCGAAAAGCGTGAAACAGGAAGGCCCGAATTGAATATTGAGGGCTGCTTCCAGACCGTGAGGATTCGATGAGAAAGTTACTCTTGTGCGCTTTGCTAGTAGCTTCAGCAGTCCCCATCGCATCTGCAGACTCGATAATGATCCAAAGCGCTGGCGCGACCACCGTTACGGTTTCGGGCGGCGCGCCATACAGCAACAGCAACTTTAACGGGTGGATAATTTTTCTTATCGCCGGAGCGAGCAGCTCGCCGGGGGTGGGACCATTTGGCCTAGACCTGGCTGTTCTTGCAGCCTGCTCAAGCGGAAATTGTTTGACCAATCCTTTAAATGTTTTCTATAGCGACACAGGTTTCAGCACTCCAGTTTCCACCGGCGGATTCCAAACAACATATTCCGCCACGATGACGGGCGGAGGAACAACGAATGAGATTGCCTGGGCGAATAGCGGCAACACGCTATTCGGGCTGGGAGCCGCGAATAAGATTGGCTCAGGAGTAGGGCTCTTTAGCGCGTCAGGCGGCTTTGGTATATCGAGCGGGGGTCCTGCGGAAGTGGTGCCCTACTCGTTGACAACTGGGGAGATACTCAACGCTAACAATTCCACTTCATCGTTTGGCACAGACGCAGATGTGACCGCGACGCCGGAACCTGCAATTTCTCTGCTGTTGGGCACAGGCCTATTGGGACTTTGCGTCTCGGTTCGCTGCAAAGTGTTCAAAGCAGCGTAGTCTTTCTCGTTCGTACCTGCAGTGGGAAATCGCGGCAGGCCCTATCGGCTGCTGCGTGCCGCCGTAGCCGATCCATCATTTGACACAGAAAACCAGAGGAATCTCGCATGAATCCTAGGTACAACATTTATAGGCAGCTGAACGGAAACGCCGTGGCTTGGGTGGACAGGGTGAATGGGCTTGACGAGGCGGAAGAGCGCGTCGTTCGCTTGGAACAAGCATCTCCGGGCAATTACATCATTTTCGATGTTAGAGAACGGACCGTCGTACGCGTAAGGAATGCCTGGCCGCAATCGCTAGGAGTCTCAAACAGGCACATGAGATTGAGGTCGGGGGGACTAGATGAAGAGAGTGGTTGGCTCGATAAAGCCACATCCAGGAGTCTCGTTTTGAATAGTTGAGGACTCTTCGCCCGATCAATGGACTTTACTGTGGAATCGATGACATCGTGCCCGCGTTGCGGGTCTCAACTAGTTCGACGAACTCACCGGAGAGGTTTGGAACGTCTCGTATCTCTATTTGTACCTTTTAAGGCCAACCGCTACATGTATTGTTACAAAGGTTTTTGTTCGAATGGAAACTGATCTTTCGGTCGCCTGATTACGGCGAGCGCGTTAATCAGGGACTTTAATCAACCTGTTAATAATACCAGTCGTTTTACATCCAATTAAATCCAAGAATGCCGCTATTGAGACAGGGGGCACCTTGGAGAATCCTCAGAGAATAGAGAAGTGCTACGGTTGGCAAGGAGAGGTAAAGGTGCGACTTCCCGATGTCACCCTTACTGCGAATGTCCTACAAGTTGATGGAGAGGCACAACTAGTATTCTGCAATGGTTCCGTTTACCCTGTGCGTTCTGCGGAATGGCAGGCGATTCAGGAGAGTTATGTCCGAGCCACCTTCCTCTGAAGTGGGTACTTGCGGGAAAGAGAGGAAGAGGAGGATCAGATGAAGAAATTGTTTTTGTGTGCATTGCTTGCCTCTTCCGTAGCTTCCGTCGCGGCGGCAGATGCAATAGAGATTGTAAGTGCCGGTGCGACGACTATCACCGGTTCGGGTAGCGGTATTACGACCCCGGTCTCCATTAACGGGTGGAATATTACTACCGTTACTGGGGTGAGTAGCTCGCCTGGGCTTTCACCATTTGGTCTTGAACTGGCTGTGGATGCAACCTGTGCTAGCGGAGCTTGTTTGACCACCCCTTTGGACGTTTTTTACAGCGACACAGGCTTCACAGCTTCGGTTTCCGCCGGCGATTTCCAGACGACCTATTCCGGGACGCTAACAGGTAGCGGAACGACCCGTGCGATCACCTGGGCGGATAGCACCGACACTCTGTTCGGCGGGGGGATCCCGCCGTTAGGAACGGACCACCTCGGCACTGTGGGGCCGTTTGGCAGTCCATTTGGCGGTGGTACCACGTCCGGTGGTCCTGCGGAGACAGGAACTTACTCACTGACGATCGAGGAAGTATTCACCGCCGGCGCTAGCGGTAGCTCGTCGTTTGGCACAGACGCGAATGTGACCGCCACCCCTGAGCCTTCCAGTCTACTCCTGCTTTTGAGCGGACTCGTCGGTCTGGGCTTCATGAAGTGGAAGGTGTTTCAGAGCTAGTCCCCAAAGCCGGGGGCTTCGGCTCCCGGCGTCTTTACCTCTGGACTGAACATAGGAACGCAGCGCTCGCTGTCACTTTTCACACCCCACTGAGGCTTCCAGCGCCGAACGTATTACCCGATGCGCAGCAGGATTCCCTTCTGTGGCGCATTGGCATTTTTCCCAACAAATTCCACTTGGACGTATAGTCGGATTACCGGACGGATACCCGTCTAGTACCCTCACGCGGACTAAATACTGAGGAAATTTTCGAGCAGTTTGAATCCGGCGCCCGTGAGCACCGATTCCGTGGAATTGCACGCCTTCGACGCCAGCTTGCGGTGGCGCAGGCCCATGATGATGCCGTCGGCGGTCTCGGCGGAAATTTCGAGCGATTCCGGTAGACACTCCCCTGCCGACGAAAGGTCATCGGCTTGTGAGATGTGCGCAGTTGTCTTAGCGGCGGACTTCCTGGCGGTCGAAAGGGTAATCCGCAATCCAATGGAACTTGCGGTTGGCCAGCGGGAACTTGTCAGTTTCGATTCGCTCGAGTTTCATGTGGATGGCGTGACCGTCCATCGTGCCATCGAGAGTCAATAGACTCGGAGCAGTCTGGTCGTAAACGAAATTCGCTTTCCAGTCCTTGTCGCTCTCCTTCGTCAGCGTGATTATTTTGCCCTGCGAGCTGATTGTCGCGCCATACCCCGCGAAAGAATCATCCATGCCTTGAAAAGTGACGCTGGCAGGGAAGTCGAAAATCACGCGCCGCCATCGGTCCTGATCGGTGAGAAGTGGCGGGCGGAGGTGTCCGTCAATGGATATCTCGTTCACAGTCCAAATGCCGTAGAAAGAAGATTTCTGTCTTCCGCCCCCATAAGCATACCAAGCGGCTGCGTTGCCATAAGCATAGATTCCCAGCAGATAAATGCAGGCGATGATCTGCAAATCCGCCATGATCCGGCTGGCCCTGCCGGAACGGAATAATTCGGGCTGACTGGAAGGACCAACACCTCGATTCAAAAAGAAGTCAGCCAGACGCGGAAGCTCGGGAACCAGCAGAAACAGAGCGATTAGAATCAAATGGAAAGACAAAAGTTTTCGAGAGACATCGTAGGCCATATTCATTGCGAAGATCTCTGCCAGGTAGGCCAGGCAAATGATTGCGCCGAGCAAAGTGGTCCGGGGAATCAACAAAAGTATTCCACCCAGCGTTTCGGCACACCCAGTGAAGATCTCGTAGGCCGGAGACGCACCGACGGAATTCCACAGCACCCCCATT
>JBEKTG010000167.1:0-7218 GCA_049516275.1 Candidatus Acidiferrales bacterium | reverse complement strand
CGGGCAGATCGAGAAGGTCTTCGAGAAGTAGCTTCACGTCGCGCACAGGGGACGGGCCTCCGGGCCCGTCTCCCGCTTCCTTCCTCATCGTTGTCGTTTACCAGGCTCTCCCTCTCCGCTTCCCTGAACGCAGGTAAAGTTCCCCTTGCAATCGCAAATTTGCGGTGATACGTAAAGTCTTTGCCGGACCTGCTGCCGAGAATCCGGGAAACCCAGGGGAGCCGCCACATGCGTCGAATTCTTTTTCTTGCCGTGTTTGTTGCCCTGCTGACAAGTTCATCCGCCCGGGCGCAGCTCGTGGAAGATTACAATCCTCCCAAGACCACCTGCTGTTGGGCTGCCACTGCCCGGAATCTTTCCGATCAAATGCTCGACTGGAACCAGCTGGGCCGCTTCCACGCCGCTGACGAAGAACTCAAGAAGCTGCCGCCGGCTCCCGGACGCGTCGTGTTCCTGGGCGACTCCATCACGGAAGGCTGGGCGCTCGATCAGTATTTCCCCGGCAAGCCCTACGTCAACCGCGGAATCGGCGGCCAGACCACCCCTCAGATGCTCGTGCGCCTGTACCCCGACGCGATCGACCTGAAACCGGCGGCGGTGATTATCCTGGCGGGCACGAACGACATCGCGCAGAACACCGGCCCAGAGACGCTCACCATGGTCGAAGAAAATATGATGGCCATCACCGAACTCGCCCAGCGCCACGGGATCAAGGTGATCCTCTGCTCGGTGATGCCCATCAGCAATTACACGATGGTGCCGGCCCGCCGCGTCATGCGCTCCGGCCCGGGAGCCGCCGGCGGCTGGACAGCCCCGCCCGCTCCAACTCCCCAGATTCGCTCCCTCCAGCGCCCGCCGGACCAGATTCTGCAGCTCGACGCCTGGATGAAGGCCTACGCCGCCAGCGTCGGCGCAACCTACGCCGACTACTTCTCGGCGGTGGTGGACGACAAGGGCATGTTCAAGGAAGGTTTCTCCGATGACGGGCTGCATCCCAACGATCGCGGCTTCGCGCTGATGGCCCCGGTGGCCGAAGCGGCCATCGAGAAAGCGCTGCAATAAAAAGCTTCCGGCTCCGCGGACTGGATTCCGCGGCGTTCTACCGGCAGTGCGCCAGCTTCCACACCTGATCGAAAAACTCCTTCGCCGAGGAGTCGATTGCAAGATCGCCCGAGTACTCCGGTTGGGGGCCCTTGAGGTCTACGGTGGTTTGCTTGCCATTCTGTGTGCGGAACGTCGCCTGCAATTTTGCCTCGCCTCCCGCCGGATCGACCGGCATCAGTTTTGCAGACTGGCAGCGGAACTTTGCCCCGAAGGCATAGTTGAAGAACGCCGGCGCGCTGGCCGCGAGGGGGAGATCGCCGGCGTAAACGAGTGCGTCCGATGCCCAGTTGAGCGAGCCCGTGTGGCCGGACGGGACGCTGAATTTCAGGGTATCAGCCACCAATGCGGGCGAGCCCTTGTCGGGAATGCCCACCATGGCGGGTGCCGTCACGTTTGCGGGCGGCGCGGGCGGTGGCGGCTGCTTCACCGCCTCGATGTCCTGCGGCCGGACCGGAACATCCACGGCTCCTGAGACTCCTGAAGGCAGATCGAGCACCACGAAGCGCACCCGCTGCGTATCCTGAGCCGGGGACACCGCGAGGCGGTCCGGAATGCCGGTCGACTGCCAGCTGCGCAGGGCATCGTCGGAAACCTCCGTGTCAATGTCCTGCGTACTGAACGAAAAAGAATTCATCTTCGACCCGAACACGCACGTTGCAACCTCCATGCTCAGGCTGCGGGCGCCGCCTTCCTGAGCCAGGGTCACGTCAGCCGGGGCAATCATCAGCTGATAGTTCAGCCTGCCGGGTGGATCGTTCGGTTCGCGAGGCGCTCCGGGAAACGCGACCAGGCGAATCGAAGTGGCAGGCAGGAGCCCGCCGCAGGCGTCGCGCAGCTCACGCTCGGGATTCTGCTTCTTCGCGATAGCCGCCAAATCCAGGGCGTAATAGCCCCGCCGGTAGGAGAGCTTCACGCCGGGCCGGGAGGTTTTTACCACAACTTTGTGAAACCTGCCGTCCCAGTTGATGTTTTGTGGGTAGAAGCCCACCTCGTAGTACGACGATGCGTCTTTCAGCGCCACGTTCACGCAGGAGGAGAGGTCGTTTACGTTCGTGCAGGTCTTTCCACCCGTATCCTGCGCCAGTTCCTTCATGGTGCCCTGCGATTGGAAGCGCAGGGAGGTCTCCCGGTCGACGCGCGACGATAGTCCGCCATCGCCGGCCGAGTTACACGTGGAGCGGGGCGACCGGACACTACATCCGGGAGACGGGCCATTCTGCACACGCACGTTTTGCGACGCAGAGAGCGACTGGTTTGTTGCGAGGCCGCCCGCGTCCACGGGGTACACCGCCACCTGCGCATCGGAGAGCGTGTTCGCCGTCATCGCGACCTGTTCGCCATACTGCCGCGTGCCGAGGAACTCGTCCCGGCCCGTACTCAGATCGGGAGTCAGGTTTATCGGGAACGATTGGGATATCCACAACAGGTTTTTGCGTCCGGATATCCCGCCCAGGTAGTGCCCAATCGCATCGAGGCTTTGGATGGTGGTCGCCACGCGCATGTCCGTGTTGTTGGCATACTCTTCCTTCTCGAAGTCCTGCATTTGCTGGATCATGTCCGCCGATATGAGGTCGTCGGTCTCCGCGTCGTCCATCATCATATTCGAGACGCTGCGAGGATCGTCGATCGGGTTCAGCTCGGCAAATTGGGGATTCAGTGCTTTGTCCACCGCCGAGCGCAGGAGTGCCGGGTCGGTCGTGAATCCTTGGAGCAACCGAAGCGAGTTCCCCAGCAGGAAAACCGCGACAGGCGTTTCGGAAGGAAGGGTTTTCAGCAATCGCACCATCTGGGTGCGTACGGACAGTTGGCTCGGAACATCCGTGTTGAGCCCGTCCATCAGCAATACCGTGGGGGGAACCGTGAGGCTCTCAAGGGTGAGTTGGTTCGAGTAGAAGGCGGGGCGTTCCCCGCTGCGCGAGGCACCAGGGCCTGGCTGTCCGCCATTGGGGCCATTCGAAGGTCCAGCCACGAACCCGAATCGCGCGATTTTCTGCTCGTTGTCGTGCTCCTCGAAGACTTGCAGGTCCTGCTGCTTCAGGTCGCGGACCACGTTTCCGTGCGAATCCGTGGCGATCACGTCGAGATCCACCAGCCGCGTTCTTACTTTGAGCAGACCCGCGTCCGAAGGGGCAGGCTGTGGATTGGCGGTTTGCGCAGCGGGGGCGGCTGGCGCGCCCGATTGGGCCGCGGCGATGGCTGCGATTCCCGCGGCCACCAGGGCACTCGTCGCGATCACGGAGAAGAAAAAACGAGTACTCATGTTCCTCCTGGCACCTCCATGACGAAAGATTCCTCCTGAGGGCGCGTCTTCCTGAATTCCAGCGAGACGCCGGGGATTTTACCCCAAAACTATTAGCAGATATTGCGAAATCGAAGAGCTCCGTCTCACAACTGGTTGACCCACGCAAGCCGGCAGCAGGGCCAGCGTCCAGCAACGAAGCCCTGTAAGTCGCGGCCCTCCTCCTCTACTTCCTTTGCTTCCTCAACCTCCTCTGACTCCTTTCCCGCTCGCTTCCCACTAATGGCTGTTTGGGAACCGGTTGGCAAAACTGTTATTGCCCTATGGACGCGTGCAGGGGACGATGGGGGTCGTACTGGTACTCGGTATCGGCGAAGCGCTCAATACTAAACTTGGAATAAGACGATTATCTCGCAATCCTCACTTCCGAAAAGCAACTGAGCATGAGAAGGACGATCCATATGAATAGGTTCACCAAGACTTTTGTTGCCGCAGCGGTTGCGCTTCTCGCATTCGGATGCAGCGGAACGCCCAATTCCTCCCAGAATGGCGGTTCTTCCTCCTCCTCGTCTTCATCTTCAACGACTGGAAGCTATACCATCGGGGGCACGGTAACCGGGCTCACGGGCAGCGGGCTTGTCCTGCAGGACAATTCGGGCGACAACCTTACCATTACGGCGAGCGGCGCCTTCACCTTCAAGACCTCCATCGCCAGCGGGAAAACCTACAGTGTTTCTGTTTTCGCGCAGCCCACTAGCCCTGCGCAGACGTGCGTCGTGACCGCTGGCAGCGGCACGGCCACCGCCAACGTCACGGCGGTACAGGTTGCGTGCGGAACCAACACCGTTTCCATCGGTTTGACCGTCACGGGGCTTGCAGGCACCGGCCTCGTATTGCAGGACAACGGCGGCGACAATCTCACTGTCAATCAGAATGGCGTCTACACATTTGCTACGGCCATTCCCACGGGTACGGCGTATAAGGTGACCGTTCTGACGCAGCCAACGCTTCCCGCGCAGATTTGCAGCGCGGCCAGCGGCACCGGCACGGCCAATGCGAACGTGGGAAATATCGTAGTCACCTGTTCCACCCCCACAATTTCGATCGGAGGTTCCGTCACTGGACTCGATGGCACGGGTCTCGTTCTGCAGGACAATGGCGGCAACAATCTCACCGTCAGCAAAAATGGATCGTTCACATTCAGCAACCTGATTGTGAGTGGGACTTCTTATAACGTTACGGTCCAGACGCAGCCTACCAGCCCAGCTCAGAATTGCACTGTGACCGGCGGTAGCGGAACAACCACTTCCAACATCACCACGGTTCAGGTCTTGTGTCCGGCAGTTTTCTTCCCGGTGGGCGGACAAGTTGTTGGGTTGGTCGGCAATGGCGGAACTCCGATCCTGCAAGACAATGGGGGCGATAACCTGCCGCTCTCCGGTGACGGCCCGTTTACGTTCGTAACGCAAATAGCCTACGGGGGCCAATTCGATGTGTTCATGCTGGTGCAGCCTTTCGGTACTCAGCCCCAGCCGTGCGTGCTTTGGGGCTACCAGGGGCTGGTGACCGGTCCTGTCAATTCTGTGCTCGTCGATTGCGGGCATAACGATTGGAACTGGATGGATGGCGGCAACAGCTCCAATGCCAATGGGACGACCTCAACGCCACCAGTTCCCACCGTCACAGCCCTTGATACCTCCACCCCCGGAGGACGCAAATACGCCGCCACATGGGTGGACAATTCCGGCAACCTCTGGCTGTTTGGCGGGCTTGGTTGGGACATTCCGACTACGAGTGAGTCAATTTTCCTGGACGATATGTGGGAGTATTCAGGAACGTCGTCCTACTATGGCGGGTACGACAACAATGCCTCAACTTACTGGGTGCAGGTGCAGCCTAACGAGCCTCCCAACCCAGCTCCCGCACAACGCTGGGGAGTGGTCACCTGGAAGGACTCCAGCGGCAGGCTTTTGCTATTTGGAGGCCAATACGGAACTTTGGGTGGCGGCGGGATCGGCTTCATGAATGACGTGTGGCGCTTTGACACATCCAGCAGCATGTGGACGCAGTTAAACTCCAGCAACGCCGCCTGCAATACCAACTTCGGAATCAATAACAATGGCGTCTACGGTACGAAGGGCACGCCTTCGGCAAATAATTGCCCCGGCAGTCGCTGGGGAGCCGCTTTCAGCAGTGATGCTTCCGGAGATTTGTGGATGTTCGGTGGATTTGGTTACGATGCGGCCAGCTCCACTCCGGGCCTGCTAAACGATCTATGGGAATACACCACGTCGGGCCAATGGGAATGGGTGGGTGGTTCGAACACGATCAACGCAGACGGTGTCTACGGGACGAAGGGAACAGCCAGCGCCTCCAATGTGCCCGGTGGTCGCCAGGCTTCTTCTGGCTGGGTCGACTCTTCAGGCAACTTCTGGTTGTTCGGTGGCTACAATCTTTCGCCGGGTGGTCAGCCCAACGGTTTTAACGACCTCTGGGAATATAGTTCCGGCCAGTGGACCTGGGTCAGCGGGTCGAACAACGTCAATCAGACCGGCGTCTACGGAGTCGAGGGAACTGCCGCAGCCGCAAACGTTCCAGGCGCACGCTGGGGTTCTGCATCCTGGATCGACGCTGCGGGAAGGCTCTGGCTCTTCGGCGGAGAAGGCTACGACACGACGGCGAATGGCACGCTCGCCGATCTCTGGCAATTCAGCAGCGGCCAGTGGACTTGGGTGAAAGGCCCCAATTCGGTCAGCCAGGTCGGAGTCTACGGCGCCACACCTAGTCAGACTGACCTCCCGCACGTCATCAATTACCCGGGGTCTCGGTTGTTTCCGGCGCATTGGAACGATCTGAACGGCTATTTCTGGATGTTTGGCGGCGAGGGATATGACGCGACAACCGCCAGCAATGGCTTAGGGTTGCTCAACGACCTGTGGCGCTACCTGCCGTTCCCGTAGTTCGTAAATCGAAACGGCTACGATTTTGGATTTCATCTCGCTCGGGCCCGTCTGCCGCTGATTCGGCCGGCCGCAAATTCCCGAGCGACCGTCACTAATATCGCCGGTCATCGACCGGTGCCGGAACGAGAGGAGTTTTTATGGGGAGATTCGGGTTCGTCGCCGCGGCGGCTTTGATGTGCGCGAGCGGATTGATGGCGCAAGGAGTGCAAGGGGTGCGCCCTGACGCCACGCCGTTGCAGGTAGGGGTGGGGTTCACCTTCGTCAGCTTCAACGAAACGCCCAGCACCACCCTCAACAACGCCGGAGTCAACGGCTCTGTCGTGTACTATCATGATTATCTTGGCGTCGAGGCGCAGGTGTCGGACGCTTTCGGTTCGCAGAACGGGAAAAACTCGCAGGTCCTGTTCGGCGGAGGCGGGGTGCGGCTTCGCTGGCAGAGGCCTCGTTCGTTCCAGCCCTGGTTTCATGCCGTGGCTGGATACACGTATGCGACGCCCAAGCTCTCTTTCGGAAGCGACTCGGCCGTAGGCTACAAGGTGGGCGGGGGAATCGATTTCAATCCGCGCCACAGCCGCATCGGCTATCGTATTTCCGCCGATATGTTCGGCACCAATTTCTTCAAAACGTATCAACTGAGCCCCGAGATCTCCGCGGGAATCGTCCTCTCCCTGGGCAAATAAAGCGGAAACCGTCGCGCGCCGAACCGTTGCCGTTCGCCGTTGCCGCCGCTTTTGCCGTTCGTCGTAGCCTTTCGTCGTCATCCTGAGGAGCGCAGCGACGAAGGATCCCTCCCTGTTTCGCGCCATCAAGCAATCCTCCCGAACTCGCCCCGTTATAGCCCGTACCCGCTCGAATACTGATCGATTTCACAACCGAAATACCGTGTGCTACACTCCCGCGCCATGAGACGAC
>JBEKTG010000166.1:0-7262 GCA_049516275.1 Candidatus Acidiferrales bacterium | reverse complement strand
CGGGAAATCAGCTCCTCTTTGTAGAGCTGCTGCGAGCGCTGCCAATCGAGTTTCTGCTTTTCGAGGTCGGCCTGGCGTTGTGCTTGCGTGGCGACCGCGGAATCGTAGTTCGCCGCAGCCACCTTCAGGCCCGACTCCGCCGCCTGGACGTTTGCGGCCTGGGCCTCAACGTCAGCTCCCGGTTGGATGTTCTCAAGATGGAGGAGCACGTCGCCTTTCTTCACGCGGTCGCCTTCTTTGACCGTGATGTCGGTGATCTTGCCGATTCCTTCGCCCAGGACGTTCGTATAGTTTTTAGGACGAACCTCACCGGAGGCTGTCACCACGGAAGTGAGGTTCTCGCGTGTCACGGTTCCGGTCTGGACCGTTACAACGCCTTTGTTCCACTCGCGCGAGGCGAACCATCCCCCGCCTCCAAGGACCAGGACGAGTCCGATGCCGCTTGCGACTTTGTGCCAAGGCTTCATTTTGCTGCGTCAGCGGACTTCGAATCCGGCCACCTGCCAGAGGATGCGCACTCGTTACTACGAAAAGCCGAGCCAAAATATTTCCAGCCGGAGGCGGCCGTTTGGGACTTAAGAGAATTATTCCCCAGCGTCTGCAGTTTCACTATGTCGGTTATCAGCAAGTATTGCAGCCAGCAAGTATTGTATTTGGATGAGATGCGGAAGGGAATGGATGGTGCTTTCTGTCGACGCCTGCTGAACATCCCAGGCAACCCGCCACCAAGCTCCTGGATCAAAATGCACAAAGCGGCATAGGGTGGGTCATTGGGTTGGGTGACGGTTCGGTTCAACCAAACTGTGATTGACCTGTACCGCCGGCCAGGGGTAAGATTTGAGCTTAATTGGGGCAAAGCTGTGACTATGCGCTTTTCTTTCACCAAGATGTGCCTTCTCGCTTCGATCCTGGGAGGGTTGACCTTCGCCGGTATTGCCCACTCGCAGCAAGAGCAGCCCTCGGCTGGGGATCAGCAACAATCCGATAAAAAATCTGCCAAACAGCAGCAGCGAAAGAACAAGGATCTCGAAAGGGAACTTGATTCCCAATATAAGAAGTGGCTCAACGAAGACGTCGTTTATATCATCACTCCCGAAGAGAAGAACGCCTTCCTGCATCTAGCCACCAACGAAGAGCGCGAACAGTTCATCGAGCAGTTCTGGCAGCGGCGCAATCCCGATCCTGATTCGGCCGAAAACACCTACAAGGAAGAGCACTATCGGCGCATCGCTTACGCGAACGAGCATTACGCGTCGGGAATTCCGGGGTGGAAAACGGACCGCGGCAGGATCTACATCATGTGGGGCCCTGCGGACGAAGTCGATTCGCATCCGACGGGAGGCAGCTACCAGCGTCCTTCGACCGAAGGCGGCGGCGAGACCACCACATACCCCTTCGAGGACTGGCGCTATCGCTATCTGGAAGGCATGGGAGAGGACGTCGAACTGGAGTTCGTCGATCCGACATCGACGGGCGAGTACCACCTGACCATGGATCCCAGCGAAAAGGACGCTTTGCTGTACGTCCCCGGCGCCGGCTTGACGATGGCCGAAGAGATGGGTATGGCGAGCAAGGCGGATCGGTTCAGTAACACGGATGGCACCCACGATGCCTTGCCCCTCGGCGGAAACGCCCAGTCGGTTTCCGAAAGCATGAACGAATTCACGCGCCTGCAGAAATATGCCGATATCTTCCGCCCCCCGCCGGTAAAGTTCAAAGATCTCGAGGCGGTGGTCACTTCGCGCCTGGTTCGCGATCAGGTGAAGTTTGAATACCGTTTCGACTTCCTGCGCATCACCTCGGACACGGTGCTGGTGCCCATCACGATCCAGATCCCGCGCCGGCAGATGAGCTTTCAGGAGAAGGACGGCGTTGACACGTCGACGGTCAATCTGTTCGCCCGCGTCTCAACGCTGAGCGGCCGGATCGTGCAGACCTTCGAAGATACGGTACACACGGATGTGATCGCGTCGTCTCTGCAGCAATCGCTGGCCGGTTCCGCGATTTATCAAAAAGCGGTTCCGCTGCGGCCTAATCTTTATCGGCTGGACATCGTGCTCAAAGATGTGAACAATGGCAACGTGGGAGTTGTCAATACGCGGCTGGTGGTCCCGCGTTTCGACGATGACCGCCTGAGTTCGAGTTCGCTAATCCTGGCGGACCAGATTCAGCGTGTTTCCATGAAGGACATCGGGCTGGGGCAGTTCGTTTTAGGCGATATGAAGGTTCGTCCCAAGCTAGACAAGACTTTCATACCATCCGACAGCATGGGAGTCTTCCTGCAGGTGTATAACCTGAAGGTGGACGACAAGACGCACAAGGCCGATGCGTCGGTCCAGTACCGGGTCACCAAGCTGGGCGAGAAGACCACGGGCGACGCGCCGACGCCCATGTTGAAATTCGATGTTCCTCAGAACCAATTGCCCGAGCATGGCGAGGAACTCACGCTTGAGAACATGATTACGTTGGGATCCCTGGGCCCCGGAAAGTACAAGCTGGAAGTTGCCGTCACGGATAACCTCGCGAAGGAGACGATTACTCCGACCGAGGATTTCACGGTGAATCCGTTGCCGGCAAAGGCGAAATAGCGGAGGTAAGCGGTTTGAAGCTCCGAACGATCCTCGCATTGGGACTCGGATGCTGGATGTGTGCTTACGCCTCTCCCATGCTGGCCACGCCGAACTCCGGTAAAATTTCCGGGGTCGTGCTGGATCCCTCCGGAACGGCGCAGATGGGCGCGAGTGTTGTGATCACTGCGGAACGCCTATTCGCGGATTCCCAGCTCGAACTGCTCACCAATGACCGCGGCCGCTTCTCGACTTCTTCGCTGCCGGCGGGATCCTACTCCATCAAGGTGACGTTGGCGGGATTCCTCCCGGCCATCGAACAGCATATCGAGGTATCCGACCAGCGGACGACGCTTCTCGAAGTTGTGCTCGGCTCGGTCTTTTCCTCCTTTGAAAAACTGCGGCAGCAGCCGAATCAGCATGCCGACAAGGACGATTGGACGTGGGTGCTGCGAACATCGGCGGCAACCCGTTCTGTGCTGCAGTGGCAGGATGCGCGCGTGGTTGTGCTGGGCCAGCAGGCGCAAGAAACGCCGGCGGCCGCACATCCGGATCGCGGTCAAGTTCTGCTGTCCTCCGGCTCGGATCATCCCGGGTCTATCGGTTCGGAGGCGGATTCGCCCGCCACCGCGTTTGCATACGATGTGGGCTTGGGCGAAAAAGCCAATCTCGTGATGGCGGGGCAATTCAGTTACGAGGCCGGTGCCGGGGCGGAGAGTTTCGCCAGTGAATGGCTGCCTTCCGGCAAGTCCGGCCAGGGCCCGGTGACGACTCTGGTCGTACGCCAGTCTCAGCTGGGGCCCAGCGGTCCCATGTTCCGCGGGTTGCGGCTATCGCATGACGACCAACTCGCCCTGAGCGACCGGGTTTCGGTCCGCTACGGCGGCGAGATCATCGTCGTGGGATTCCTCGGCAAGACTACTACTGCGGTAAGGCCTCGCGGCGAGGTGGATGTGCAGTTGGCGCCGGGTTGGAAGCTGGCGACCATGGTGGCCGCGAGCCCCTGGGACAACTCGGACGTTTACGCTTCGACGGAAACAGGTTCGGCGCTAATGGCGCTCGATGCATTTCCCACCGTGCTTGTGCGTCATGGCCGGCCGCTTACCGGCGACGACCTCCACGAGGAAATAGCGCTGGAGCGCGCCCTGGGACAAAATGCCCGCGTCAGCGCCGCGTTTTTTCACGACAGCGCGAATCACACGTCGGTGATGGGCCGCGGCGGCGCCTCGAATGCCCCTGATTTCCTCCAGGACTATTTCTCGCAGGCTTTTGCCTATGACGGAGGCGGGTCCAGTTCGTCCGGCGTTCGCGTAACGTACGAACAGAAGCTTTCCGATACAGTCAGTGGGGTTCTGGTGTATGCCTACGGAGGCGCCCTGGCGCCGGATAGCTCGGCGTCGGCTGCGGGTTCGCTGCGCTCGCAGCTTTCCACCCAATCCCGGCAAAGTCTTGCCGCACGGACGACCGCCACCCTGCCTATTCTGCGCACTCATTTCACGGCTGGATACAAGTGGATTAGCGGCCCAACTGTCTCACAGCAAGACCTTTACGGAGAATCCTTCGACCGGATTGATCCCTACCTGAGCATGCATGTCCAGCAGCCTCTGCCCAACTTCCTCGCCGGACACATGCAGATCGAGGCGGATGCCGGGAACCTGCTGGCGCAGGGGTATGTGCCGGTCTCGACGAACCGCGGCCGGGTGATTCTTGTCCCTTCCTACCGCTGCTTCCGGGGTGGCCTCAGCTTCCAGTTTTAGATAGCCCGCTTACGATCCTATTGGAATCAGGAACCCGGCTTCCACAAACGGGATTCCCGCTAGTGCGTCCGTCCGTTGACGAGCTAACCTACTGAATCAAATACCCTTGCCTTGAACAGAATCGACAAGTAACTGGAAGCGAACGTGCTAACATGTGGTGAACGCTCCGAGGTGTATCGTTCTCGATGAATAAGAGTCTGCGCATACGGCTCGGTGCCGTGGTTCTCGCCCTGCTCACGGTGGCGGCGATCGTGTTTGCCGTGCTGAACTTTCAGCAGCGATCGCGGTTCATCGTTCCCGACGACGGCGTCACCTGGGTCGATACGACCAACGGCGTCGCTGCCTGGCATGTCGTTCCGGGATCTCCAGCCGATCGCGCGGGCATCCGTCCGGGCGATACCGTGGAATCGATTCACGGCGTTGCAATTCACCGGGCCACCGATGCGACTCGGGTGCTGTGGCGTCTGGGGCCGTGGTCCGACGTTCGCTATGGAATCCGGCGCGGCGGCGGCGTAGTTCAGGTTCCGCTGGTCACCGAACCCCAGGCCAATCCTTCGTCCATCGAGAATTACCTGCGCCTGACGGCGCTGCTGTACCTCTTCATCGGTCTTTTCATTTTCGTTCGCCGGTGGAACGCTCCGCGGGCCATCCATTTCTACGTGTTCTGCCTGGCCTCGTTCGTTCTCTACAGCTTTCACTACACGGGAAAGCTGAACTCGTTTGACTGGACCGTTTACTGGAGCAACGTGGTGGCGCTGCTGCTGCAGCCCGCGCTGCTCGTTCACTTCGCGCTGGGCTTTCCCGAGCGCCGCGCCCGGTTGTGGCCGCAACTGCTGGGCGTCTATGGCGTCCCCGCGGCCCTGCTCGCGCTGCACATATTCGTAGCCACGGCGATGCTGGATTTTCTGCCGTCCATGAGCAGCCGGGACTTTCTGGCGACGCTCGATCTGTTCTACGTGGGCATCTACTTCCTGTTTGCCGCCGCAATCTTTCTGGCAAGCTACCTGCGCGCGCCCAGTGGCGTGCTGAAGCAGCAGCTGAAATGGGTGACGGCCGGCACGTTTGCGGGAATCTTTCCCTTCTTTCTCCTCTACGTGGTGCCGCGTCTGGTGACGGCCGTGCCGCAGCCGTGGATGAAGCTTTCGGTCTTTTCGCTGGTGCTGATCCCGCTCTCGTTCGGCTACGCCATCATCCGCTACCGTCTGATGGACGTGGACATCATCTTCAAGCGCGGCTTGGCTTACACTTTCGCCACCGCCGGCACGGTAGCGGCTTACTTCGCCGCCATCGCGCTGATTGGCGAGCTTTCGCATGAGGCGTGGCCCTCGGGCCCGGTGGGCGCGATTATCGCGGTGGTCGTCGCCGCCTTCTTGTTTCAACCTCTGCGCGAATGGGTGCAGTCCCGCCTGGACCACTTTTTCTATCGCGACCGCCTCGATTACCGGCGTACTCTGATCGAATTCGGGCGCGCGCTCACCAACGAGGTGCGCCTCGATCCTCTGCTGAGTTCGGCGCTCGACCGCATTTCGCAGACCCTGCTGGTGGACCGCCTGGCTGTTTTTCTCGAAGATAGCAGCGAACCTGGCCGCTTCGCGCTGTCCCGCTCGATGGGCTTGAAAGCGGACGGTCCTCTCGATCTGAGCTTTCTCGACCCGGCGCGTCCTTCGTTTGAACGCGGCGTGATGTTCTTTGAATCCGCCAGGGCGGCAACCGAAGAGAGCCCTGCCGTTCGCGAATCGCTCGAAAAGCTCGATCTGAATTATTTCATAGCCTGCCGCTTCCGGGACCGCACCATTGCGATGCTCGGCCTGGGAAAGACCGTGGACGGCGATTATCTTTCGAGCGACGACCTCGAGCTGCTCTCGACGATCGCGGGCTACGTGGCCATCGCCATCGAGAACGCCCGGCTCTATGAGTCGCTTGAACAGAAGGCCTTGCAGATTGAGCGCCTCAAGGACTTCAGCGAAAATATCGTGGAATCTCTCAAGATCGGGATCCTCACCACCGATCTTGAGAACCGCATCGAGTCCTGGAATCCGCAGATCGAAGAGCTCCTCGAAGTTCCGCGCGCCGAAGCGCTGGGGCGGAAGCTGGAAGAAGCCCTTCCAGCGGACCTCGTGTTGGAAATCGCTGCGCGCGCGACGACGGACCACGTTGCGGGTATTTACAAGTTCCGGATGAAGGCCCGCAGCGGCCGGGAATCCGTGATCAACGCCTCGATCGCCCCGCTTCTGGACAAGGATGGCGCCCACATCGGCCGGCTGATCCTGCTCGACGACATCACGCAGCGCGTCCGCATGGAAGACCAGATGCTGCAGAACGAAAAGCTCACGTCGCTGGGATTGCTCGCGGCGGGCGTCGCGCATGAAGTAAACACGCCGCTCGCGGTGATTTCGAATTACATACAAATGCTGGCCAAGCAGATACCCACGGACGATCCCAAGCAGAAGACGATCGAGCGCATCGTGAAGCAGACTTTCCGCGCCAGCGAAATCGTCAATAACCTGCTGAATTTTTCGCGCACCGGATCGGGCGAAGCGCTGGAAGTGGATTTAAATTCCGTGCTCGAAGAAACGCTTACTCTCGTGCAGCACCCCTTCAAAACCGCCCGGGTAAACGTGCTGAAGAATTACGAACCGAAGCTGCCGCCGGTGCTGGGCTCGACCACCCGCTTGCAGCAGGTGTTCCTCAATTTATTTCTGAACGCGCGAGACGCCATGCCCAGCGGCGGTATGCTGGAGGTGCGCACCGCAGCGTACAACGGTACCATCGAAGTCGAGGTCACCGACACAGGATCGGGCATTCCCGCCGAACATCTGCACCGCATCTTCGATCCCTTCTTCACCACGAAGTCCACTGGCAAAGGCACCGGGCTTGGCCTTTCGGTGAGCTACGGTATTATCAAGGAGCATGCAGGGAAGGTGGACGTGCGTTCAAC
>JBEKTG010000165.1:0-10593 GCA_049516275.1 Candidatus Acidiferrales bacterium | reverse complement strand
CGGTCGTAGTTGGGGAGTTGGACTACGCGCATCGTTGGGAAGGCGCGGCGGATGGCGTCGCCCATTTCTTGCGGGGGGCGCCAGAGATGGAATGGGTGCCAGACGCAGATTACGAGTTTTGTTTTTTCGGGCGGGGCGATTGGATTTTTCATCGCGGCGTTGGGGGCGGATTTTTTGGCTGTTGCGGTTGGCCGGCGCGGAGATCGTGGCCGGTCATTTCGATGGGCTCGCCGACGTCGATCAGGCCGAGGATTGTGGGGGCGATGTCGCGGAGGGAGCCGTTCGGAGTGAGGCGCGTTGCGGCGTCGTCGGTGACGAGGATGAAGGGGACGGGATTTGTTGTGTGATAGGTGTGCGGGCCGCCGGTGTTGGGGTCGATCATGGTTTCGGCGTTGCCGTGATCGGCGGTGATGATCCAGGCGCCGCCGCGCGGGCGCAGGCACTGGAAAATTCTGCCGAGGCAGGCGTCGACGGTTTCGACGGCTTTGATGGTGGCTTCGAGCTGGCCGGAGTGGCCGACCATGTCCGCGTTGGCGAAGTTCATGATGATGGCGTCGAAATCGCCTTTTTCGATGGCGTGGATGACGGTGTCGGCTACACCGGCGGCGGACATTTCGGGTTTCAGGTCGTAGGTGGGAACTTTGGGCGAGGGGACGAGGGCGCGTTCTTCGCCGGGAAAGGGTTTTTCGACGCCGCCGTTGAAAAAATAGGTGACGTGGGCGTATTTCTCGGTTTCGGCGACGCGCAGATTTTTGAATTCGCGCTCGGCGAAGACGTTGGCGAGGATGTGCTCGAGCTTTTCGGGGGCGAGGAGATAGCGCAGCCAGGGCCAGGTTTTTTCGTACTGCGTCATGGCGACGTAGGCGAGATTCTGCGGGCGTGCGGGATCGGCGAACTTGTCGAAGCCCGGTTCGGCGAGGGCTTTGGTGATCTGGCGGGCGCGATCAGCTCGGAAATTGAAGAAGACGACGGCATCGTCGCTGCGGATCACGCCGCGGGGGACGGCTGGCGCGCCGGGAGCGGCTTCGGTGGTGATGGTGGCGGGGATGATGAATTCGTCGGTGACGCCTTTTTCGTAGCTGGCGCGCACGGCGGCGATGGGATCGGTGAATCTGGCGGCGGTGTCGCCGTGGACCATGGCGCGATAGGCCTGTTCGATGCGTTCCCAGCGATTGTCGCGGTCCATGGCGTAGTAGCGGCCGCTGACGCTGGCGATCTGGCCGACGCCGTACTCGCGCATCTTCTGATCGAGCTGGCGGAGGAAGTCGATGCCGCTGTTGGGAGGGGTGTCGCGGCCGTCCATGAAACAGTGGACGAGGACTTTTTTTACCTGGTTCTCGCGCGCCATGCGGAGGAGCTGGAAGAGATGTTCGATGTGGGAGTGGACGCCGCCGTCGCTCAGCAGGCCGATCAGGTGGAGCTGGCGGCCGCGGGCGCGTTCCATGGCGTCGAGGAGCAGGGGCTGGCGGAAGAATTCGCCGCTGGCGATTAGCTGGTCGACGCGGGTGATGTCCATCTGCACGATGCGGCCGGCGCCGATGTTGAGGTGGCCCACTTCGCTGTTGCCCATTTGGCCTTCGGGAAGGCCGACGTATGGGCCGGAGGTTTGGATCAGCGTGTTGGGAAAATCCTTGAGGAGGCGGTTGTAATTGGGTTTGCGGGCGAGGGCGATGGCGTTTCCCTTGGTTTCGGGGCGATAGCCCCAGCCGTCGAGGACGGTCAGCACGATTGGTTTGGGTCGTTTGCTCATGGGCGTTCAGGATACACGAGGGGGCGAGGCAGGGACCAGATGGGAATGCAGATTTCGGCGCGTGGAAATACGGCGGCGATTTTTCCTCTGTAAGGGGGAGGAAAACTTAAGAGAGATCTTCGTCGCTCCGCTCCTGAAGGATGACAGCGAAAAGCGAACGGCGTGGGCTGAGGGCAGGAGCAAGAGAAACAGAAAACCAACGCAGAAGACCGACCCTTAACACCGAAGGGTCGGGCACCCGCAAAGGCCACCGCAAGAGCGGTTCTTGCGGAGACTAGAAAAAATGCATTGCGGGCACACAATTGCTTGACACGTGTGCCCCGCGCTGTATGATTATGCAGACGGATGCATAATCACGCATCGAGGCGTGGGATCACACATGGCGGTGCAGAAACGATTTCGGCAGGGGCAGATTCTGAAGCTGCTCTCGGGGCAGCCGGTGGCGAGCCAGGACGAGCTGCGGCGGCAGCTGGGGCATCTGGGCGTCCGCGTGACTCAGGCTACGCTTTCGCGCGACTTGCGGGAACTGCGGCTGGTGAAAACCGTCGAAGGGTATCGCCCGCTGTCGGCGGCTGCCGAGGAGGCTTCGCCGCTTCCGGCGCTGGCGCGGGCGCTGAAGGATTTTTTGCTGGATATACGTCCCGCGCAAAACATGCTGGTGCTGAAGACTCCGCCTAGCGGGGCGCAGCCGCTGGCGGCGGCCGTTGACGGCGAGCACTGGAAAGAAGTGGCGGGGACTTTGGCGGGGGACGACACCGTCCTTTTGATTACGACGTCGCGGAATGCTTGCAAGACGATTCAGAAGCGGATCGAGGACATGCTTCGATGAGCGACCAGGCGAAGGTGGCCGTCGTCGGGGCGACGGGCTATGCGGGATACGAGCTGGCGCGGCTGCTGCTGCGGCATCCGAACGTTAGCACGCCTACATTTTTTTTGCGGGAGGGGCGCGCGAACGTGCGCTGCCTTACGGAACTGTACCCGCAACTGCGCGGCTGGGGCGAGGCGCCTTGCAAGCCGCTATCTACGGAGGCTGTCGCTGGCAGCGGGGCGGAGGTGGTGTTTCTTTCTACTCCGCACGAGGCTTCGCTGGAGCTGGTTCCGGAGCTGCTGAAGGCGAATCCCGCGCTGCGCATCGTGGATTTGAGCGGGGCGTACCGCTTTCGCGATCCGGAGACTTTTGCGCATTGGTACAAATTACCGGCGCCGGATGCCGCGACCCTGACGGAAGCGGTTTACGGGCTGCCGGAGCTTTACGAGGCGGAGCTTCCGAAGGCGCGGATCGTGGCGAATCCGGGCTGCTACCCGACGTCGGTGATCCTGGGGCTCAAGCCGCTGGTGGAGGCGGGCTGGATCGACATGGCGCACGGGATCGTGTGCGACTGCAAATCGGGCGTGACCGGGGCGGGCAAAGAGCCGAAGCGCGAGACGCACTTTGTCGAGGTGAACGAGAACTTTCGCGCGTACAACCTGTTCAAGCACCGGCACACGCCGGAAGTGTCCGATCACCTGGGATTGCGGCTGAGGGATTTTGTTTTTACGACGCACCTGCTACCGGTGGACCGGGGGATTCTTTCGACGCTGTACGTGCGGCTGAAGGGCGCGCGGAAGGCGGAGGAAGTGGAAGCGCTGTTTGCAAAGTTCTATGCCGGGCGGCCGATGGTGCGCGTGCTGCGCGACGGGGGCCTGCCGGAACTGCAACACGTGACGCACACGAATTTTTGCGATATCGGATTCGCGCTCGATGCGGCGGGCGAGCGGTTGATCGTGGTGGCGTGCCTGGACAATCTGGGCAAGGGCGCGGCGGGACAAGCGGTGCAAAATCTGAACGGGATGCGTGGATATCCCGAAACGGCGGGGTTGCTATGAGACTTGTGGTGAAAATCGCAGGGGCGCTACTCGAAAAAGAAGAGCATGTGCAGGCGATTGCCCGCCAGATCGCCGAGGTGGCGCGCGCGGGCCATGAGGTTCTGGTGATCCACGGCGGCGGGAAGATTTTCACGGCGACTCTGGCGCGCATGGGCATCACCAGCCGCTTCAAGAACGGCTTGCGCGTGACCGATCGCGAAACGCGCGATGCGGCGATCATGGTGTTTGCGGGCCTGCTGAACAAGAAGCTCGCGGGGGCCATCTCGCTCGCGGGGCAGCCCGCGGTGGGCATTGGCGCGTCGGATGCGGCCTGCTTTCTCGCCGAGCCGATGCAGGTGGATGAGCGCGAAGGCGGGCTGGGCTTCGTCGGATACCTCACCGAGGTAAACGTGGAATTTCTCAATTCGCTGTGGCGCGCGGGGCTGGTTCCGGTGGGTTCGTGCATGGGGCTGGGGGCGGACGGCGAGCTTTACAACATCAATGCCGACCATATGGCCGCGGCCGCCGCAGAATTCGTTGAGGCTGACCGGCTGATCTTTTTGACCGACGTGGCCGGCGTGCTCGACGGCGACAAGGTGCTGCGCGCGGTGAAAGGGACCGACGTGGAGGACCTGATCCGGCAGCATAAGGTTTCCGGTGGCATGATCCTGAAGCTGGAGGCCGCTAAGCGCGCTCTGGCGGGCGGCGTGGCGGAAGTGCGCATCGTGGGAGGCACGCAGCGGCGCGCGCTGCTGAACGCGATCAGCGGGTCGTCGCGGTCGGCGGGAACGCGAGTGTTTCCCACCATTCGGACGCGAAGCAAGGCGCGGACGGCGCATGGCGCCGCAGACTGACATGCCCAAGAAGAAATCCAGGGTCGCGAAGCGGGGGGCGGCGGCGAAGATTGTTGCCGACAGCACGCGCTACCTGATGAACACTTACCGGCGTCCTGCGGTGGTGTTCACGCACGGGCGCGGGTGCCGTTTGTACGATTCGCAGGGGCGCGCTTATCTGGATTTTCTGGCGGGGATTGCGGTGAACGCGCTCGGGTACGCGCATCCGCGGATGGTTCGCGTGATCCGGCGGGAGGCCGGGCGCGCGA
The DNA here is from genome assembly GCA_049516275.1 of Candidatus Acidiferrales bacterium. GTDB lineage: Bacteria > Acidobacteriota > Terriglobia > Acidiferrales > UBA7541 > Palsa-295. The sequence goes on along the minus strand of JBEKTG010000165.1, from coordinate 5,896 downwards.
CGCATATCTCCAACCTATTTCATAACCCTTACCAGGGGCCGCTTGCGCGCAAGCTGGCGGAATGGTCGGGGCTCGACCGCGTGTTTTTCAGCAACAGCGGAGCGGAAGCGATGGAAGGCGCGCTGAAGCTTGCCCGAGCCTACGCTCACGCGAAAACGGAAGCGAGCGGCGGGGCGCCGAAGACGCGCATTCTGGCGCTGGAGAATTCGTTTCACGGGCGCACCTTTGGAGCGCTTTCGATAACGTACACGCCGAAGTATCGCGCTCCGTTCGAGCCGCTGGTGCCGGGAGTGGAATTTGTCCGGGTGAACGATGTGGCAGACCTGGAAAGCAAATTTGACGCGTCAGTTTGCGCGATTGTTATCGAGCCGATTCAGGGCGAGGGCGGGATATTCCCGATCAGCGAGGCTTTCTGGAAGCGGGCGCGCGAGCTGGCGACGAAGTACGATGCGGCGCTGATCGCGGATGAAATACAGTCCGGCCTGGGGCGCACCGGGCGCTATTTTGCGTATCAGCGATTTGGCGAAGGCGCGCTGCCCGATGTGGTGACCGTTGCCAAGCCGCTTGCGGGGGGGTTGCCCCTGGGGGCGTTCATTGCTAACGAGCAATTTGCGTCGGCTTTCACGCCGGGGATGCACGGTTCGACGTTTGGCGGCGGTCCGCTGGTCTGCGCGGCGGCTCTCGAGTTTCTGACTATCGTGGAAGAGGACGATCTTCTCGAGAACGTGCGGGCGCGCGGCGTGGAGCTTCGCGCCGGTCTCGAAGAACTCGCGACGCGTTTCGATTTCATTCGAGAGGTTCGCGGCGAAGGATTGATCCTCGGGATCGATCTTGCGATCGAAGGCGCGGCGTTCGTGCAGGAAGCGCTGCAACGGAGCCTGCTGATCAACTGCACGCACGACCATATCCTGCGGCTGCTGCCGCCCTTCATTATTCGGCGAGCGGATGTTACGGAGTTTCTCCGCAAGCTCGAAGCGGTGCTGGCGACAGCGCAGAAGTCCGCGGCAAAGGCTCGTTCCGCCGCGCATCCCACCCATGCGGCAAGCCACGGTACATCGCTGGCTTCGGCTGCCGCGAGGTAAATTCACATGACAGCTCTGAACGTATCGCTATCCTTGTCGAACGATTTGCTGACCGGAACCGAGTGGAACCCGGCGCAGCTGCGCGAATTCTTCCAGCTGGCGGCGGACATCAAGGGCCGGCCGGAGCGGTACCGCACGGCGCTGGCGGGGAAGTTTCTGGCGCTGATTTTCGAGAAACCGTCGCTGCGGACGCGGGTGACCTTCGAGGTTGGCGTGGCGAGCCTCGGCGGCACGGCGGTGTTTCTCGACCACACGCTCACGCACCTCGGGGAACGGGAATGCGTGCGCGACATCGCGAAGAATCTGGAGCGCTGGGTGCACGGGATCGTGGCGCGCGTGTTTGCGCAGGAATCGCTGGAGGATTTCGCGAAGAACGCGAGCATCCCGGTGATCAATGCGCTGTCGGACAAATATCATCCGTGCCAGGCGCTGGCGGATTTCTTCACGCTGGAAGAGCGCTTCGGCAATTTGCGCGGATTCAAGCTGGCCTATATCGGCGACGGGAACAATATGTGCCACTCGCTGCTCACGATCGGGGCGCGCGTGGGGGCGCACGTGCGGGTGGCGACGCCCGCGGGGTACGAACCCGATGCGGCGATTGTGGCGGAAGCGAAGCGCGTGGCGCGCGAGACGCGCGGGAAGATCGAGATCCTGCGCTCGCCGGAGGAGGCGGTGGCCGGCGTACAGGCGGTCTACACGGATGTGTGGGCCAGCATGGGCCAGGAGGACGAATCGGCCAAGCGGGCGGCGGACTTCGAAGGCTATGAAGTAAACGAAAAGCTCTTCTCGCAGGCCGCGCCCGACGCGATTTTCATGCACTGCCTGCCGGCCCATCGCGGCCTGGAAGTGAGCGCGGGAGTGATCGATTCCCCTCGCTCCGTCGTGTACGACCAAGCGGAAAACCGTCTGCACGTTCAGAAGGCGGTTCTGCACACCCTGCTTACTTAAATCCTAAGGAGAACGAATTGGCGAAGAAAGTTGTGCTGGCATATTCCGGGGGACTGGACACCTCCATCATTATTCCGTGGCTGAAGGAGAATTACGGCGGCTGCGAGGTGATCGCGATGATCGGCGACCTCGGGCAGAAGGAAGACCTGGAAGCGGCGAAGAAAAAGGCACTGGCGACAGGGGCGAGTTCGGCGCATATCGAGGACCTGCGCGAGGAATTTATCACCGAGTATGTGTGGCCCACGCTGCGGGCGGGAGCAGTCTACGAGCATAAATATTTGCTCGGGACGTCGTTTGCGCGGCCGATTCTGGCCAAGCGGCAGGTGGAGTTGGCGCACAAGATGGGGGCGGACGCGCTGGCGCACGGGTGCACCGGGAAAGGCAACGACCAGGTGCGCTTCGAGCTGGCCGCGAAGGCCCTCCGTGGCGCGAATGGAATATCGTGTCGCGCGAGGAGGCGATTGCTTACGCGCAGGCGCACAACGTGCCGGTGGAGCAGAGCAAGAAAAATATCTACAGCCGCGATCGCAACGTCTGGCACCTGAGCCACGAGGGCGGCGTGCTGGAAGACCCGGCGAACGCTCCCGACGAGGCGATGTGGCAGTGGATCGTCGCGCCCGAGAGCGCGCCGGACAAGCCGACTACCGTCGAGATCGGATTCGAGGAAGGAATTCCCGTCTCGGTGAACGGCAAGAAGCTCAAGCCGCTGGCGCTGATCGAAGAACTCAACGAAATTGCCGCCGCGAATGGAGTGGGGCGGATGGAGCTGGTGGAGAACCGGCTGGTGGGCATCAAGTCGCGCGGGGCTTATGAAACTCCGGGCGGAACGCTGCTGGTGCTGGCTCATCGCGAACTGGAATCGCTGGCTCTGGACCGCGAGACCGCGCACTACCAGCAGATTCTTTCGCTGCGGTATGCGGAGATGGTCTATTACGGCATGTGGTTTACCCCGCTGCGGGTTCGCCAGCTCGCAGAAGCGCGTGACCGGGTCGGTGGGCCTGACGCTGCGCCGGGGTAATGTTACCGTGGCGTCGCGGAAGTCGCCGTATTCGCTGTACCGGGCGGGTCTCGCGAGCTTTACCATGACTGGGTACAACCCTAAGGACGCCGAGGGATTCATCAACCTGTTCGCGCTTCCCATCACTGTGCCGCTTGAGGCGCAGGTGAAATGACCGGCCAAAAACAGCTGAATCAAGCGACTTCATAAATAAATGACTGAGAAGACTGATCCCGGTGGGCAGAAGATGTGGGGCGGCCGGTTCGACCGCGGCCCGGATGCGTCGTTTTATGAATTTGAGCGCTCCTGGCAGTTCGACCGCAGGATGCTTCCGCAGGAGCTGGCGCTCGATCGCGCGTGGGCGCGGGCGATTGCGGCGGCGGGGATACTCTCGGTCGAGGAGAGCCAGAAGATCGTTACGGCGCTGGACGAAATCGAGCGCCGGGCGGCTACGGATTCGGCTTGGCTCGATGGTTCGACCGCCGAAGACGTTCACCATTTTGCCGAGACTGCGCTGATCGAAAAGCTTGGTCCGCTTGGGGCGAAGCTGCATACGGGTCGCAGCCGCAACGAGATGGTGGCGACGGAATTTCGCATGTATGTGCGAGCGGCGGCGCGGGAGATGCGCGGGGCCATCGCGTTGCTGGGGCGCGCGTTCGCGGCGCAGGCGGAGAGGAACCTGCACGTGCCGATGGCGGGGACTACACACATGCAGCACGCGCAGCCTCTGCTGCTTTCGCACTGGCTGCTCGCGCATGGCGAGGCGTATCAGCGGGACGCGGAGCGCTTTGCGTCGGCGTGCGACCGCGCGGATTCGTGTCCGCTGGGTTCAGGGGCGCTGGCGGGGACGGCTTTTCCGATCGACCGGAAGGCGCTGGCGAAGGACCTGGGGTTCAGCCGCATCACGCCGAACAGCCTGGACGCGGTGAGCGATCGCGACTTCGCGCTGGAGTATCTTTTTGCGCTTTCGGCGCTGGCGATGCACCTCTCGCGGCTTTCCGAGGACATGATCCTGTTCGCTTCGCCGGAGTTCGGGTTTCTCGATCTGCCGGACGAATACTCCACCGGTAGCAGCCTGATGCCGCAGAAGAAAAATCCTGATGCGTGGGAGCTGATCCGGGGAAAGACGGGGCGGATTTACGGCGCGCTTTTTGCGCTGTTCACGACGACGAAGGGACTGCCGTCGAGTTACCAGCGCGATTTGCAGGAGGATAAGGAAGCGCTTTTCGCGGCGCACGACCAGGCGCTGGCCATGGTGAAAATTGCCGGCGCTACATTGGCGGCGACGCGCTTCCGGGAGGCCGACCTTTGCGCGGCGGCGCAGGATCCGGGGCTGGTTGCGACGGAGCTGGCGGATTACCTGGTGGGCTGCGGGGTTCCGTTTCGCGAGGCGCATGAAATTGTCGGGAAAGTGCTGCGCGCGGCGGAGCAGGACGGGAAATCGATCCGCGAAATGCCGCTCGCGCGGCTGAAGGAATTTTCGCCGGTGTTTGGCGGCGACGTGGCGACGGTGCTGACAGTGGAGGCGGCGCTGGCGCGGCGTTCGATTACGGGCGGGACGGCTCCGGGAGCCGTGCGCGCCGCCCTGCAGGATTACAAGGCCCGGCTTGGCAAACTTGAGGAGAGTCTGTGAACGCACCGCTTACCGCCGGAGAATTGCCCCGGGGCTTCAGCTTCGCCGCGATGCACTGCGGGCTGAAAAAAACGAAGCTCGATCTGGGGCTGCTTTTGAGCGAAGTGCCGGCATCGGCGGCCGCCGTGTTTACCTCCAACCAGGTGGCGGCCGCGCCGGTGGTGCTGTGCCGCGCGCACATGCAGAAATCGCGGCAGAAGATTCGCGGGATCATCGTGAATTCGGGGAATGCGAACTGCTGCTCGGGACCGGAAGGCTATGCGGCGTCGGTGGCTACGGCGGAGCGGCTGGCGCAGGCACTCGGGCGCGTCGATCCTTCCCAGCTGCTGGTGTGTTCTACGGGCGTGATCGGGGCTCCGCTGCAGGTGGATAAGATTCTCGTGTCCGTGCCGGAACTGGTTCGTTCGCGGAAGAGCGACGTGGGTGCGTTCGAGCAGTTCGCGCGTTCGATCATGACTACGGATACGGTGCCCAAGTGGGCTACCGAAAGAATTCGCATCGGAGGGAAGCAGGTGCGCATTGCCGGGTGCGCGAAGGGATCCGGGATGATCCATCCGAATATGGCTACGATGTTCGGGTTCATTGCGACGGATGCGGCGATTCCCGCGCCGGTGCTGTCGCGGGTGCTGAAGGCAGCGGTGGGTCCAACGTTCAACTCGATTACCGTGGATGGCGATACTTCGACCAACGATACCGTGGCGCTGCTGGCCAACGGCGAGTCTGGCGCGCGCTCGATCACCGGGGGCGCAAATTACGAGAAATTCTTCGAGGCGCTGCATGCGGTTTGCAAATCGCTCGCGCTGGCGATTGTGGCGGACGGGGAAGGCGCGCAACGGGTGATCGAGATTGAGGTGCGCGGGGCGCCGTCGGACCGGGCCGCCGACCAAGTGGCGCGGACGATTGCGAATTCGCCGCTGGTGAAGACGGCGGTGGCCGGTGCAGACCCCAACTGGGGGCGCATTCTGGCTGCCGCGGGACGCTCCGGCGTGAAGTTCAACTTCGAGCGCGCGGATATATGGCTGGCGGGCATCGAGGTGTGCCGGGGCGGGCGGGAGTACGCGTTCGATGAGATCGTGACGCATGAGAAGATGCTGGAGAAATTCGTGCCGATCGTCGTGGATCTGCATTCGGGCGAGGGCAAGGCGCGGATGTGGACTTGCGACTTCACCAAGGAATACATCCACATCAACGCCAGCTACCGGACGTAAGACCAAGCTACTGAACCCGGCGAAATTC
>JBEKTG010000164.1:0-13095 GCA_049516275.1 Candidatus Acidiferrales bacterium | reverse complement strand
AACAACATCGACTGTCGTTGGAAGGCGGCTTGCAGTGTTCGGGCTATTGAATGCGCTGGATGTAGCGGCCTTCGGAGGTGTCCACCTTCACTTTGTCGCCCTCGCCCACGAACGGGGGAACGTTGATCACCAGGCCCGTCTCGAGTTTGGCGGGCTTCATCACCGCGCTGGCGGTGGCCTTCTGGATGGTTTGCTCGGTCTCGACGACCTTGAGGTCGACGGTATCGGGCAGCAGCACGCCGATGGGTTTCTCGTCATAGTATTCGATCTTTACCGGCAGATTCGAGATGAGGTAGTCCCTGGTGTCGCCGACGATGTCTTCCTGCAGGGCGAGCTGTTCGTAATTCTGAGTGTTCATGAAGTGGTGGCCTTCGGAGTCGCTGTAGAGATATTCGAATTCGATTTCGTCCACCGTGACTTTCTCGACGAATTCCTCGGCGCGGAACCGGTAGTCCATCATGGAGCCGTTGCGCAGGTTGCGCATCTTGGTCTGCATGGAGCCGCGCTTGTTGCCCGGGGTGCGATGGTCCACGCTGTAGATCACGCAGAGGTCGCCTTCATGCTTGATGATCATGCCCGGGCGCAGCTGGGTTGCTTTCAACATCACAATCTCCTCGAAACTGTTTGGGGTTCCCCGCAGGGAGTGTTGCCGCCGCGTCCACGCGGATCCGCGGCTGCGTGCCCATCACGCGCTGATCTCACTGCCCGCGCTCGAATGCTCGGACGATGCGGGACGCGCGTTCGATCTTCACGGGGCTTGAGGCTTCATTATAGCGGCGCGCTAAGGATGCGGTCAAATCGGCGTCGCCGCGCAGGTCAGGGATTATTCGCAGCTGGACAAACGCCGGATGCGTCCGGCTGCGCGCTGCAATTTGCCGCCGGCGCATTGTCCGCGACGGCGCCTGCCTTCAGTTCGTCCACTTCTCGCGTGACCTTGGCCCACTCCTTCTTGTTTTTCTTCACCGCGAGCGGGGCGGCCGGGTCAGCGAAGTAGGCGAGAATAATTTTGCGGAGATCGGGCGACACTTGCGCGAATTTGTCCTCGGCGAGGCGATCGAGCAAGGCGGCGTAGGTCTGATCCGCGAGCGGGTATTCGCCCGGGCGCGTGACCGTGCCGGTGTCGAAATTATCGTCCACCAGATCGAAGCTGTTCGGATCGCGCACGTAATCCCGGGTGTACCGGCCGTAGTCATCGAGCGACTGGTTAAAGCTGGCCATGAAGAGCTTCTCCGTTGCGGGCGTGGGGACGCGGAACGAAAGCGCGCTCAGCGGGCCCACCTTGGGCAGGATGCTAATGAAAAAGGCGATCAGGCGGTCGCCGAAGCTCGGCGCGCGAAACTTGCGGTCCCAGTTTTTTTTGTAGCTCGCGCGCGAGAGATGGTACAGGAATTTTTTGCGCGTCATGCTCGGATCGTCCTGCATGATCTGGTCTTTCTTGGTCTGCCACGCGACTTTGGTCATCTTGGGAATCACGCCGCCCACTGCATAGCGGTACGTCCCGAGGGCGAGATCGTAATCGGTAAAGATGTTGTCGAGCTTCAGGCAGTAGGTTTCCTCGAAGGCGCGGCTCAGCAGGTCCTTCGACACCTGGAAGCCGATGTGATCGCGATAATCGTCGGGGGCGTAACGGCCCTTGGCGACCTGGACCACGTCAAAGCCGAACTCCACTTTCAGGTGTGCGGCGGGGTTCTGGTCGTAGACCACCGTGTCGCCATACTTCCGCCTGAGTTTCGGATAGAGGATCGGGACGGCCTTATTTGTCGCCATGCGGTGGCCGTCGTTATCCGCCGCGTAATGGGCGAGAGCGCCAAGAGCGAACGCGTATTCGTTGATGTCCTGCGAATCGCGGAGAAGCGCTTCGATAAAATCGCCGCTGCGAACGTAATGGACTAGGTCGCTGAAAAGCTTGCTGCCGAAAGGGTAATAGCCCATGTCCTGAATCACGGCCCCGCCGTAGGCGTAGGAATGCGCGGTCTTCAGCTCGTCGCGAGTCGCGTTAGGGAAGCGTTGCAGGAGCAGGGGCTTGATGGCAGCATCCCACGCCGAGTCCACGAGCGCTTCGTGCGACAGAACCGAATAGGCGTGGCAGACGGGTACGATACAGAGCAGAACGGCGAGCGCGACGGCCCAGATTCTGGCGCTCCGCGAATTGAAAAATTGCCGCATGATGAGTATCCCGGGCTTCCGAGTTGGCGGAACTCGAGCGAATTCACGTCCCGGGGCGGGTGCTGGGGCGTGGCGACGTGCAACCGCGCTATATCGATATTAGCCTGAAATTGGTCGCGCCGCAGCTACTTGTGATAACATTCGGGCTTCCAGTAGTAAAACTTCAAGGGGATTTCATTGGCTCATATTTCCCGTAAAGAGCTGAAAAAAGACGAAGTGCGCGAAACCTTCGCGCACGGCGCCGAAGCCGTGATGCTGCACCAGCAGCTGACGATGTGGCTCGTGGTGGGGGCGCTCGCGATCGCCGTCGGATTCTTCGGCTGGAAGACCTACACCGAGCGGCAGACGGTGCGCGCTTCCGCCGCGTTTGACGAGGCCATGAAGGTATTCCAGGCCAGAACGATTTCTCCCGGCGAGCCCGCGCAGCCCGGCGAGCTCACCTATACCGACGACAAGGTGAAATTTGGCGATTCGGCCAAAAAGTTTGGCGACGTAGGCGCGAAGTATTCGCACACGCGCCCCGGCCAGCTCGCGAAATATTATGAAGCGCTCAGCTTCGAGCGTATCGGCAAGAACGACGACGCGAAGAAGCTTTTCCAGGAAGTGGCGTCGGGCAGCAACGACGAATTTGCGTCGATGGCGAAGCTAGAGCTGGCGAGCCTGGAAGACAGCATCGGCCAGCACGATGACGCCGCCAGGCTTTATCAGGAGCTCCTGGCCAAGCCGACCGTGCTGGTTCCCAAGCCGGTCGTGCTGCTGGATCTAGCGGAGCATTACAGCCAGACCAATCCTTCCCAGGCCGCCAAGTATTACAGCCAGATCAAGTCGGAATTCCCCGGCACGCCCATCGCGACGCAGGCCGACCAGGAACTCGCGCTGCTGCCCGGCAAGTCCTGAGCTGACGCCGTGGAGGCGACGCCGCTTGCGCCCTATGCCATGGACGTGCGGCGCACGGGCGGCCGCCGCTACCCCGACTCCGCGCATCCTTACCGCAACGACTACGCGCGCGACCGCGACCGCGTAATTCACTCGCGGGCCTTCCGGCGGCTCGAAGCCAAGACGCAGGTGTTCACGGTCCGCTACTCGGACCATTTTCGCAACCGCCTCACGCACACCCTGGAAGTGGCGCAGATCGCGCGCACCGTGGCGGGCGCGCTGCAGCTAAATACCGACCTCACCGAAGCGCTCGCGCTGGTTCATGACATCGGGCACCCGCCGTTTGGCCACGCGGGCGAAAGGGCGCTCGACCGCCGCATGCGGGAATATGGCGACCGGTTCGATCATAATCTGCACGCGCTGCGGATCGTCGAGCAATTCGAGCAGCGCTACCTGGCATTCCCCGGGCTGAATCTTACCTTTGAGGTGCGCGAGGGGATCGTCAAGCATTCGCGCGACCGCTTCCCCGAGCACATTCCGGAAATTGCGGAGTATCTGCTGAGCGAGCGCCCTCCGCTCGAGGCGCAACTGATCGATCTGGTGGACGAAATCGCCTACAACACCGCCGACCTCGACGACGGCTTCGAGGCGCATCTGCTCGATTTCGATGCATTGCGCGCGGCGGTGCCGGTGTTCGCCGCCGCATATGCCGAAGTGGACGGGCGCTATCCCACAGGCCCTCGCCGCCTGAAATTCAACGAAGCCCTGCGCGCGGTGATCGATCGCCTGGCGACCGATCTAATCGAGAATACGCGTGCGCGGGTACAAGCGAGCGGCGCGCAAACAGTCGAGGATGTCCGCAGCCAGTCCGTGCGGCTCGCGGCCTTTTCGCCGGAGGTAGCCAAGGAGAGCGCAGCGCTGAAGCGTTTTCTGAACACGCAGCTCTATTCGCATCCCACAGTAGCCGAAGAGCGCGACCAGTCGGTAGTGGCGCTGGATACTTTATTCGCCTTCTTCATGGAGCATCCAGACCGCATGCCGCAAAATTACGCCAGCCTGGCCCAGGAGCAGCCAAGGCACCGGGTAGCCTGCGATTACATTGCCGGCATGACCGATCATTTCTTGCTCAGGCAGAGCCGCGAACTTCTGGGCGTTCCAGTACCCCAGATCGACTAGTGTCGCCGTTGCAGTTGGTGTTGGCAGTCATTCTGAGCGCAAGCGAAGAATCCCTCTTCGTTTACGATCTACCGGTGTAGCGATCTTCAGGTGTCCCTTAGGTGTCAGCAAGTCCCGCCCGGGCGGTGCTTCCTTGACAAAGCAGGCACCCGATTTATAATGAAGCTTCGCCGCGAAAAGCACGGGGAAAACCATGTTTCTGGATGTCAACGAACTCGGTATTCGCAAGGTCCGCATCCGGAAAAGCTACACGCCCGGCAACCTGGACTTCCATTCCGGGGAGTTCCGGCAGGTAGAACCTCTGGAAGTCCGTGCAACTGCGGAACTTGTGGACGGTCAGATCCGCATCTACGGCAACCTGCACACGCGGGTGGAACTGGTGTGTGCGCGCTGCCTGGACACAGTGGTCGAAGAGATCAGCCGCGATTTTGACCTTTACTACCGGCCCATGACGACCATTGCCGAGAACGACGAATTTCATCTGAATCTGGACGACACCGAGATCGCCTTCTTCGAAGGCGAGGGCCTGTTTCTGGCCGACGTGCTGGCCGAACAGGTGAACCTTGCGATTCCCATGAAGGTGATCTGCCGCAGCGATTGCCGCGGCCTTTGCCCGCACTGCGGCGCGAACTTGAACAATGAGGATTGCCGCTGCGAGAAGCACGGTTCCGATCCCCGCCTGGCCCCGCTGGCGCGCCTGAAGCAGGACTGGTTCAAGAAGCAATAAACCGTTACACTGTTGAGTAAGATTTTTGCGCCGTTGTGTGCCGCGGCCCGTTCACGAGGAGCTGAAATGCCGAATCCGAAGCGACGTCATTCGAAGCGACGCACCAGTACGCGACGCGCGCATGACCATCTGCACAAGCTGTCCCTTGCCGAGTGCCCCAATTGCCATGAGAAGAAGCTGCCGCATCAGGCGTGTCTCAAGTGCGGCTATTACAAGGGCCGCGAAGTGATTGACACCGCAGCCAAGACAGCCTAAGTTTCCCTCGCATACCTTCTCTAGCTGTACCGGGTGGTGGGGGCCCGAGTGTCCACCCCATGGACCGGCCGATGACCGGCCGATCGATCACCCGATGATCATACGATGATCACGATAGCTCTGGATGCCATGGGGGGCGACCACGCCCCGCGAGCCGAGGTCGAAGGCGCGATTGCTGCCGCGCGCGAACTCGGGGTGCGCGTGCTCCTGGTGGGCATCGAAGCCACCGTGCGCGAGGAACTCGACCGCCACAAGCACCCAGACCTGCCCATCGAGATCGTCAACGCCGATGAAGTGATCACGATGAACGATTCTCCTTCCCACGCGTTCCGCCGGAAGAAGGGAAGTTCGCTTCACGTGGCCGCGCACCTGGTAAAAGACGGCAAGGCCGACGCCCTGGTAACCGCTGGAAACACCGGCGCCGCCATGACGGTGGCACGGTTCGTGATCGGAACCCTGCCTTCGGTAGACCGCCCGGCGCTCGCCGCGGCGTTTCCCAACATGAAGGAGAAGACGTCCATCGTGCTGGATGTGGGCGCGAACGTTGATTCAAAGCCCGAACAGCTCGAACAGTTCGCGGTGATGGGGGAGATTTACTACCGCGCGATCTGGGGAACCAAGCGCCCGCGCGTGGCCCTGCTCTCGATCGGCGAAGAAGAAATGAAAGGCAACGAACTCACGCGCGAGGCCGCCACTCTCTTGAAGCAGACCGCGCTCAATTTCGTGGGCAACGTGGAAGGCCGCGACGTCTTTCGCGGGAACGTCGACGTGATCGTGTGCGACGGCTTCATCGGCAACATTGCGCTGAAGCTGAGCGAAGGCGTAGTGGAGCAGATCGGCGGGATGCTCAAGAAAGCCATCAAGAGCAGCTTGGCGTCGCAACTGGGCTACGCGCTATCCAAGCGCGCCTTTGACACCCTGCGCAAAAGCACGGATTATTCGGAGTATGGCGGCGCGCCGCTGCTGGGCGTCCGCGGCATCACGATCATCGGGCACGGGCGCTCCAATCCCAACGCCATCAAGAATGCCATTCGCGTGGCGGCGGAACTCTGCCGGGCGCGCGTCAATGAAAAAATCGAACAGGAGCTTTCCGCAATCGCTGCAGTCGCCGCGCGGGGCTGAACGGGCGGATTTTGCGGTGAATCGCAATCCACTATGAGTAAGCTTGCGTTTCTTTTTCCCGGCCAGGCCTCGCAGTATCCCGGCATGGGCCGCGATCTGGCGGACAATTTTCCGGAAGCGCGCGCCGTCTTCGAAGAAGCCGACGCCGCGCTGGGATTTGCTCTTTCGAAGCTCTGCTTCGACGGCCCCGAAGAGACGCTGAAGCTCACCGAGAATACTCAACCGGCGATTCTCACGGTGTCCACGGCCGCCTTTCGCGCGCTCGATTCGCGCGGCATCACGCCCGATTTCGTGGCAGGGCACAGCCTGGGCGAGTACTCGGCGCTGGTGGCGGCGGGTTCGCTCGATTTTGCGACGGCGGTGAAGCTGGTTCGCGAGCGCGGGCGCTACATGCAGGAAGCGGTTCCGGCCGGCGAAGGCGCCATGGCCGCGATTCTCGGCCTTTCCCCCGCGGACGTGACCGATATCTGCAAGAAGGCCGCCAACCACGAGATCGTCTCGCCGGGCAATTTGAATTCGCCCGAGCAAACGGTGATTTCGGGCCATGCGGGAGCGGTGAAGCGCGGCGTCGAAATCGCCTCGCAAAGCGGAGCCAAGCGCGCGGTGATGCTGCCGGTTTCCGCGCCGTTTCATTCGGCACTGATGGAGCCCGCGCAGAAGCGTCTAGAACCCGACCTGCGCGCCGCCGCATTCGGTCCCCTGCGATTTCCGCTGATCACCAATGCCGATGCCGAGGCTATCAGTTCCGGCGAAGAGGCGCGCGAAGCGCTGATCCGCCAGGTGACTCTCCCGGTGCGCTGGCACGATTCCGTGCGTGACATGATCGAACGCGGCGTGAACATTTTTGTGGAGGCCCCGGCAAGGTGCTCTCCGGGATTCTGCGTCAGATTGACCGCTCCGTCCGCTGCTTCAACGTGGAAGATTCCGCGAGCCTGCGCTCCACGATCGACCGCATCGCGCAGGCCCGCACCGAACCCTCCGAAAACTAGTCCGCCGCCTCGAACTACGAAGCGGAATGGGCTTTCGCGCGCGCGTTCGCGAAGAGTTTCAGCATTTCGCGATTGAAGGCGGGAATGTCATCGGGGTTACGGCTGGTTACCAGCTTGCCGTCCACCACCACCTCTTCGTCGACCCATTTCGCTCCGGCATTCGTCAGATCGGTTTTCAGGGACGGCCAGGAGGCAATCCGCTTGCCCTTCGCCGCCCCGGCTTCGATCACAGTCCATGGCGCGTGGCAGATTGCAGCGACAGGCTTGTCAGACGCGAAAAAGGCTTTGGCGAACGCCACCGCCTTCGGCTCCATGCGCAGCTTGTCCGGATTCATGACGCCGCCTGGCAGCAGCAACGCGTCAAACTCCTCCGGCTTCGCCTTGTCGAGCTGCTGATCTACCGGAAATTCATCGCCCCATTCGGTGTGCTTCCAGCCCCGAACATGTGCGCGTTGCGGGGAGACGATGCTAACCTGCGCTCCGGCATCCAAAAGCGCTTTTCGCGGCTCCGTCATTTCCACCTGCTCGAATCCGTTCTCGATGAGGATGGCAACTTTGACTCCCTTGAGATTATTCATGGCGGTCTCCTGGGTTTGTGAGTGGAAGTTTTATGCTGCTCGCGCTTCTGCACACAGGACTTCGTCGCGGCAGCCAAAGGCAGCCTAGCAGTTCCGCCTGCGGCGTTTAACAGCGTGTTTCCTGTAGGAAGGGTAACGGGAAAGCTGGATGCCGCCACCGGGGCGGGTCTGAGTCAGTCCTCGATCTCCAGGGCGCTCACCTCTAACTCTTTCCCCTGCACGATTTCGGGAGTAGGAGCGCCGCACACCGAGCAGGAAAACCATTGGTTGGGTTCGACGGGACGCCGCGCGTCGCAGGCGGCGCAGTAAATCACCAGCGGAATATCTTCCACAATCAGCCGCGATCCCGCGAGGGAAGTGCCGTCACACGCCATTTCGTAGGAGCTAAGGAGAGCCTCCTTTACAACGCCGGAAAAAGCGCCGAGGCGCAGGTGTACGGCGGTGACGCGCGCAGCGCCGCGGCGCTCCGCCTCCTCCTGAGCAAATTCCACGATGCTCATGGCGATGGAAAGCTCGTGCATGACATTGAAAGAAGTCTAGACCAGCACCCTGCCGCCATCGACCGCAAGGATCTGCCCGGTAACAAAATCGGCCGTCGCGAGATACGCGACCGCGTCGGCGATATCGTCGCCCGTGCCGGTGCGATGCAACGGAACGCTACGGATGTAATCTTCGTCAGGCGCCTCCCCTGGAAACTGGATCGTGCCGGGCGCCACGCTGTTGACGCAAATTTCCGGTCCCAGCGCGCGGGCCAGGCAGCGCGTAAGCATGATGACTCCGGCTTTCGACACGCAATAGTGCGTGTAGCTGGGCCACGCGAGCAGCCCTCCCAGCGAAGAGAGGTTGATGATTTTTCCGCGGCCCTGGCGCTTCATGATGGGCGCAGCTGCCTGCGCGCAGAGGAACTGCGATTTCAGGTTGACGTTGAGTATATCGTCCCACTGAGCTTCGGTGAGATCTTCGAATTTTGCGGCAAAAAACTTCCCGGCGTTATTCACGAGGATGTCGAGGCGGCCGAAATCCTTCTCGACAGCGGCAAACATCTTCAACACGTCATCGCGCCGCGAGACATCGCCCTGGATCGCCAGCGCCCGCCGTCCCATCTTCTCGATTTCCGCGACGAGTTCGTCTGCCTCCGCCCGCGAACCGCGGTAATTCACCACAATATCCGCGCCGTCGCGCGCCAGGCGGAGCGCGATGCTGCGCCCGATGCGCTTGGCCGCGCCAGTAACCAGCGCAACCTGTCCTGCGAGGGAATTTTTCGCCATGCCCGCTTGAGCCTCTTCCGACACATTAGCACCGATCGGGTATCATTCGAGGGGGGATGAGCCTGCCGCCATGTGGATGGCGCGGAGAGGAACGGAGCAGTCGAAGCAAGAGAGATTCTTCGCTGTGCTCACGACTGCCGCAAAGGGCCGGACAGCGCTAGTGGTTGCTGATGCCGGTGAGCCCCGAAACGGGCCCCAGGTACGCGAGCAAGCGCCCCGCGGTGATGGCGCCGAGCCAGCACACCAGCGAAAGCCACGCGAGCCTCTTCGCGTTGCTTGGCAGAAGCCCCTGTCCCAGTTCCGGCGAACCGAAAATGCGTTTCCTCATGATCACCAGCAGAGCCACGCCGGCGAAAACGAAGCACATCTTTATGTAGAAGACCGGATTGCGGAGCTTGGTGCTCGCGTCGGCAACCATCAACACCGTGCCGGTGACCGCGTTGATCCAGAAGCCCGTCCACATCAAGGGATACAACCGCTCGAGCGGCTTGATCGGAATGCGGGGCCAAAACCCGAGAATGGCGATATCGACCACACCGCTCACGCCCGCGATCATCGACATGCCCAGCGTGTGCATGAACAGAAACATCGGGAAGGCCCAAATCGAGTCCGACTCGCGTACCCAGACGCAGAACTTCAGAGACTCGAGCCACAGGAGAAAATTCATTTGTGCTTGGTCACCTCAATATAAATTTGCGAAAGAAATTCAGACGCCGCCCCACCCGGTAAAGCGCCCGGAAAGAATCCAGAAAACAACCATCGCAAATAGCGCCAGATAATACCGTATCGAGCGGCCTGCACGCTAGCAAGTTGGCAGTCCTTTCCGGCCGAATATGGCCGGCATCGCGGACAGAAAGGCTCGGGCGTGGGATGCGATATTCTTCAATGATCTGTTCAATGACCTGTTCAATGGGGGGACGCAATCAGGATCAGAATTTCGAATGGTTATCCTTGACGGAGTCGCGCTCCACCAGCTTATCCATGATGTAACCCAGCAATCCCAGCACCGAAATCACACACAGCATCACCACGCTGACATCTATGGCCAGACGCATTCCTCACCTCGGCAGAAAAAACTCGGAACACTAAAAGCGGCGCCGCATTCGAACGACGGCGAAGGCGCCGGTAATCGCGGCCTAAAACGCGTTGCCGATAAACGGCAACATCAGTCCGCAGAACATCACCCCGATCCAGAGCGCCACCGCGGAAGCAGCAATAACCTTGAGCTTCACCGGCGCATCCTGGCCCGCCTCGATCTCCCACGGCTCGTCGAACAGCGTGAAATAGATGGCGTTCACCCCCGCCAGCATGATCAAAGCAATCTTCCAGTAGAAAGTGACGTTGGCGATGTACTGCTCGGGAGCTGCGATGAAATACAACATCCCGGTGAACAGGTTCAGTCCGAACCCCAGTACTCCCCAGGGCAGCAGCCGATGCACGGTAGCGAACGATACGCTTTTCATCACTCCCAGCACGCGCAGGTCAACCAGGAACACCACCCCCAGCAGCAGCGACAATCCCATGAAATGCAGCGTCTGCAGCGTGGGCCACACCCACTTGATGCCGGTCACGTGCTTTCCAACCGCCAGCGCGCTGATGGCCAGCTGGGGGGCAAAGATCGCCGCCGTGGGCGACGACACCGGTCCATTGACAATCTCCGGATGGCGGATCAGGCCGCCGATGTTGGCGGCGTTGGACATCAGTCCGAGGGTAATCAGCGAAAGCACCATGACGAAGGCCAGGGTTCCGCGCCCGATGCGCGTGGTGCGGCGGTACTGCCACAGGCCGAACCAAGCCACCGCGCCGGTAATCTCCATGAATATGAAGGCGAGCAGGGCCGCGTCATTGTGGGCTTCCATGAGATCGGCCGAGATTCCGGGCAGGTTCTTGATGGCGTGCTGGGCGGCGTTCCCGCTCTGATATGTCGGGATGGTGATCAGCGCGATGCCGAGAAAGATCACCAGGCTGGCCTGCTGCAGGTGCTCGCTTTTGCCGAGCAGCGAAACGACGAACAAGCCGATCCCAATCATGGTGCCAATCACCGGAAAATGATTCAGCAGCAGGTGCACATGGGCCAGGTTCATAAGTTATCCCTTTAAGATCGAACAGCCTGGCCAATCGCCAGGCAAACCGCCGAAGATGATACCGTACTGCAAGGGTGCCGCGCCAGCACGATAGCCTTTCCCTGGATACAACAACGATCGCCAGCAAGCCGTTTTTCTGTGGATTGCGGGCCTGCAACCGTTGCGGGGGCTCGCTACTATCGACGTACGACACCGCGCATAGGTTGCCCTTGACACCCCCCCTACCCGGACATAGATTGAATTGAAGCCGCCAAAAATGGGATTCACGTCCAATACCGAGATGAATGCTGACAAGAGCCCTGACGTAAAGCCCGAAGTAAACGACGAGCTGAAGGCCATCACCCTCAAGGTGAATGGCACGACGCACGAGCTTCAGCTCGACCCGAACACCCCTCTGCTTTATGTGCTCATCGACGACCTGGGGCTCTACGGCCCCAAATTCGGCTGCGGCCTGGGGCAATGCGGCTCCTGCACGGTGCTAGTTAACGGCAGCGCGACTCGCTCCTGTGTCACGCTGGTGGAGTCGGTGAGTGGAAGCGAAATCACAACTCTCGAAGCCCTTGGCACGCCGGAAAAACCACATCCCATCCAGCAGGCTTTCATCGATGAGCAGGCCGCGCAGTGCGGCTTCTGCCTGAACGCCGTGATCATGACGGCCAAAGCCTTCCTCGACAAAAACCCGCACGCCAACGATAGCGAGATCGAGTCCGCCATGTCGACGGTGTTGTGCCGCTGCTTTACGCACGTCCGCATGCTGCGGGCCATCAAGCGCTACGCGCGTGGAATGACGTCGACGACGTGAGCGACCACCTCCGCAAAGACGAATCTGAAATAGGGATGACCCCCGGCGCCCGGGAGGCATTGAAGCGCTCAGGACTCTCGCGCCGAAGTTTCCTGAAGGAATCCGGGGCGCTGATTGTGTGCTTCAGCGCATTCGACCTCGCCGCCGGGGTTCTTCCCGCACTCGCGCAGGAAGCGCAGGGCGTTTCCTCCTACCGGCCGCGTCCCAACCAACTGGATTCGTGGATCGCCATCGCGGGCGATGGAACGGTGACCGCCTACACCGGCAAGGCGGAGCTGGGGCAGGGAATTGGCACCGCGCAAACGCAACTCGTTGCCGAAGAGCTCTGCGTGCCGCTCGAACGAGTGAAGCTGATTGCCTGCGACACAGCTTTCACCCCCGATCAGGGCTACACGTCCGGAAGCCAGTCGCACCCGGCAAATTTCAATCACAGCAATCTGGCGCAGGCGGCGGCCACCGCGCGCGAAGCGCTTCTGCGTCTTGCTTCGGATCGTCTCGGCGCGCCGACCGGTCAGCTCATCGCCGCATCAGCTCATCGCCGCAAATGGCGTGATCGCGCTGAAAACGGATGCGTCCCGAAACATCACTTATCAGGATCTGCTCGGAAGCCAAAAGTTCAATCTCGCCCTAGATAAGAACGCGCAGCGAAAGCCCGCAAGCGAGTGGACCATCCTCGGCAAGCCCGTGCAGCGCGCGGATATCCCCGCGATCGTGACGGCGCGCTTCCAGTTCGTTCACAACGTGCGCGTGCCGGGGATGCTGTATGGAAGCGTCGTCCGCCCGCCGGGCGTGGGCGCGACGCTCGTGAGCGTCGATGAAGATTCGATCCGCGGCGTCCCGGGCGTAGTGAAAGTAGTGGTGAAGGGAAACTTCGTCGGAGTTGTCGCGCAGAAGCTCTGGCAGGCGGTCCAGGCCGCCTATATCTTGCGGGCCAACTGGACGCCGGGCCCCGCGCTCCCGCCGCAGGCCACTTTCTACGATCACCTGCGCGCGCAGCAACCCACCCGCGACACGCTGCTAGTCGACTCGAAAGACATCGACGAAAAATTCAC
>JBEKTG010000163.1:0-7323 GCA_049516275.1 Candidatus Acidiferrales bacterium | reverse complement strand
CCGGTTGATCTCGCTGTACCGGTGCTTCAATCCAAGCAGGGATTCGGAGAACGGCTCGAACCAGCGGCTCTGCACCAGCGATTCTCCCGCCAGGCCCATCAGGCGGTTGAGAGTCTGAGCCGTCACTTTGATAGAGCGGTCGGTGCCCCCGCCGCCGCGAACGGATCGGGGGGGAGGCGGGGCGGGCGCCACCGGTGTCGCGGCTTGCGCCGGAGTGGACGGAGCCGAAACGGGGGCATCAGCGCTCGGCGCTTCTGCCTTAGGAGGCTCGGCAATTTTTGGCTCAGGGGCGGGCGGCGGATTCGGGGGAAGGGCAGGAGCCACAAACTTACCGGCGCGCACATCGGCCAACTGACTCAGGATCTGCTCGACGGAGGCACTCTGCTCCTCCACCCATGCCTGAACGGCCGCTTCCTCGAGCGTGCCGAGACGCGCCAGGACGTCGCCGGCATGGAGCAGCACGTCGATGGCTGCAGGTTCCAGCGTGACGATGCCTTCCTGGGCCGCGACCAGGCAATCCTCCATCGAATGCGCGAGCTGCACGGCCACGTCGAGACGCACAATCCGCGCGGCTCCCTTGATCGAATGCGCGGCGCGCATCGTAGCGGCAAGATGCTCCTTCGCGGACCCGCCGCCTTCCAGGGCGAGCAGTCCGGCGGTGAAGACGCGCATCTGCGATTCGACCTCGCCGCGGAAGAGGTCCCACATCGAGAATGCGCCGAGATTGCTCACGCGATCTTCTCCGCCACTGCGCCAAACAGGAGGCTCTCGTCGATGATCGCAACGGTTTTTCCGTCGGAGTGGAAAAGCCCCTGCGTATAAACGACGGCCACGTTGGTGAGGGTTACAGGAAGCGGCTCGATGCCCTTGACCGTGACGTCGTGCATGCCGTCAACCTGATCGACAGGGAAAACCCAATCTTCGCCCTCCCACCGCGCCACCAGAAATCGCGCCGTCCG
The DNA here is from genome assembly GCA_049516275.1 of Candidatus Acidiferrales bacterium. Classification (GTDB taxonomy): domain Bacteria; phylum Acidobacteriota; class Terriglobia; order Acidiferrales; family UBA7541; genus Palsa-295. Next base: position 6,364 of record JBEKTG010000163.1, on the reverse strand, counting down.
GGAACGGTGCGCGGCTAGCTCTTCCCCGAACAACGTATGAAGCGATACGCACGGGTGGAGCTCACCCCGCACATTCACCAGACCGAGCAGAATCTTGCGAGGACGGTGCGGCACGCTCCGGACCACGCTTGGCTCGGTGATCTCGCGAAGACTGCTCGTGGAAAACGCCAGCCACGCCTGCCCCACGCGAAACACGAGGTAAGGCGCGGTTGCCGTTTCGGTGGCAACTTTTTCCTCCGCCAGGATGGAAGTCCACGATTCGACGTAGTCCGCCGGAGCCGGCCGGTCGAGCAGACGCCGCCCGCTGGCGGCGTACACCTCGCAGTTGCGGCAATGGGCGACGCGCGGAAGTTCAGCGCACGAGCCGTTGCCCCAAACCCCAATCTGGGTCCAGCAGCTGTTGCCTGCGACGGGCGTGTTCAGGGTGGATTCGGTCATGTGTTACTCGGTTGTCAAATCCCTGGGAACGCGACGCGCGCGTTCGCGCAGCAGCGCGGCGCCCGATCCGTCGCCACGCGCTTCCTGCTTCAACGCCAGGTGCAGCAGGGCGTCGCGATGAGCCGGATTCAGGTAGAGCACCTTACGAAACGATCGCGCGGCCAGATCGTCGTGGCCCAGAGCATCGTGCAGCACGCCCAATAAGAAATGTCCCTCTGCCGAACCGGGGACACGCTGCAGGTGTTCGCGACATAGCCTGAGCGCGTCGTGCAACTGGCCGGCATCTCCCATCTGGCGGGCGATGACCAGCAGGGACAGATCCGCTTCCTGCGCGCCGCCGGGAGTGTCGGGAGGTGCCGGGGGCGAAACCGCCGCGCTGGCGTGCGAACGCGGCGTAATGCCTGGTGGCGTGCTGCGATGTTTCGCTGCCGGCGCCTTCGGCGCGACTTTTGTCGCTTGCTTGACGAAGGCGAACGCTCCCGCGGGTCCTGTCTGCTTGAATCCGTGTTCGCGGGCGAAAGCCGTCTCGGCATGCCCCACCACGAGAACGCCATGCTCGGCGACCAGTTGCCGCAAAGCACTCATGGCCCGGAGTCGCGCCTCCGGATGAAGATAGATCAGCAGGTTGCGGCAGAAGACCGTGTCGTAGGGCGAAGCATCCTCAAGAAAATCGTTCAGAAAGCCGGGCGCGATGAGATTCCCTCGCCGGAATCTGACCTGCGTTACCACGGACCTGCTCAGACGCCAGCCATCCTCACTTTCGGCCTCATCGAAATAGGGCGGGCGATACCACGGATCGTGATTGCGGAACGATCGCTTGCTGAAGATTCCGGCTTGCGCGGATTGTAGAGCGCGAGAACTCACATCCACCGCGTCCACGGTGAACGACTCGGGCGGAGCACCTGCGTGTAGCAGCACCATCACCAGCGAATAAGGTTCTTCGCCCGTAGAGCAAGGGCAACTCAGAATACGCAGGACTTTCCCAGAGGCCTTCTGCGCGCGAGCGCGAGCCAGATCGGCAGCCAACTCAAACGGCGCGATGTCTCTGAAAAACCACGTCTCGGGAATCACCACCCGATCGACGAACGCATCCCATGCATCGGAATTACCGGCAAGCATCCGGGCGTACGCGGAAGGATCGGAGAAACCGGATTCCTGCATCGACCGCCGCACAACCGCCTCGACCGCCTTCTGGCCAATGCTATGTATATCGAACCCCAGCCGATCGGCGAGGAGATTCTCGACGTCCGTGAGATTCACGCCGGATTCTCCGCGAACAGGCGTTCCCGCACTGCGTCAGGCAGCAGGTTTTCCACTTTCACATACTGAATCACGCTGCCGCCGATAACGCTGAGCCCTCCGAGATAGGGCGCTTCCGGCACCGCCACGCCTGATGACTCGGGCTCGCTTCCGGCGTCGTCGAGGCTGTCGGTCGCCCGCTCCGCGAGAAGCCCAAGAACGCGACCTATCCCTGTCGGACCCGGATGTTGAACGAGGATGATGCGAGTGCTCAGCAACGCTTTCACGGGCGTTCCGCAAATAAGCTGGCTCAGATCGATGACAGGAACCATCGCGTCACGGTAGCGGAACACTCCGGCAACATATGCGGGGACATGAGGGAGCGGGTGGAGGCGCACGTAGGGCAATACTTTGATTACCTGCGCGATATCGAGGCCGTATCGCCGGCCGCCCACTTCGAAAAGCAGCGCTACCATTGGACCTCTTATCCCACCGCGGCCAGTTCTCCGATGAGATCCTGCGGCACGGAAGACGACGAGGTCGGGGTATTCACATTGAACCTGGAGACTTCCCGGTGCAGCACGCGCGCGGCCTGGTCGAGCAACTCGATCGCGCGGACAGCATCCCGCTGCGTTTCCGCCGTGTTGCGCGTGGCCTCGCTCAGCTGGATCATCGCCTCGGTGATCTGGCGCGCGCCCACCGACTGCGACTCCATGCCCTCATTCACCGATTCGAAGCGCGGCCCCAGCCCTTGCACCTGTTCGATGATGCGCGCAATCTGCCCGCTGATGTCGTTGACCTCGCGCACGGCGCTCTGCACTTCCTGGGCGAACTTTTCCATCCCCATCACGCCCGACGAAACCGAGGATTGCATTTCCTTCACCATCTGCTCAATGTCGAGCGTCGCGATGGCCGTTTGATCGGCAAGCCGCCGGATTTCCCGGGCCACAACGGCAAAGCCCTGGCCGAATTCTCCGGCCTTCGCGGCCTCGATGGCGGCGTTGAGCGACAACAGGTTGGTCTGATCGGCTACTTTATTGATGGTCGTTACCACGCTCGTGATGTTCGTGACCTTCGCATTGATGTCCGCTAGCTTTTCGGCGATGGCCGTCGATGCCGTAGCCATCTTCTCCATCGTCGTGCCCATCCTCTGTAATCCTGTTTGCCCGCTTCCCGCCGAAGTGGCTGCTTGCTGGGAGAGAACCGATACGTCCGCCATAGTGCCGACAAGCGTTTGGGTGGTGGCGGCAATTTCCTTCGCGGACGAAACAACCTCGTTAGTGGAAGCCACCTGCTGCGTGAGCGTCGCTTCAAGTTCCTTCGAAGAAGCGGTGAGCTGCGTGGCGGAAGACGTCACCTGGATTCCGGATTCCTGCACGCGCTTGATCAACAGCAGCAGCTTCTCCATGAGCGCATTCACTTCGGCGGCGATCATTCCCACCTCGTCGTCGCTCGTAGCCAGCCGCTTGGTCAAGTCCCCCTCGCCTTCAGCGATTTCATGGAGCTGCCGGCGCACATTGCCCAGCGAATGCGTGACGGTGCGCAAGACAGTCCACCCGATGAAAATAGAAGCGGCCAAGCCTATGATGAGAATCGCGAGCTGGATGGTTCGCCCTCTTCCATAGCTCGCCGTCAGATCCTGAAAATCGTTCCGCGCCTCGCTCTGCAGCGTCTGGTAGAGCAGGTTGAGCTGGTCGCTCAAGGGATCGGACACCGCATACCAATTGCTGGCGATGAACTTCCGGATGCCCGCTTTGTCGCCGCGCTGGAGCATCCCCGTCAGAGTTGCTACTTCCGTGTCCGCGCCCTTCATCAACGTTTCGGTTTCGCCCGCCATCTGCTTGTCGGCGTCCCCTCGCTGAAGGCTCACAAAACGCGGCCACGTCTTCTCGATCTGGCTGGTTGCCGTCTTCACCGCATCCAGCGCGTCCTGAGCGCTCAACACGCCGTCCGAATATTTGTTGGCGGCGCCGATGATCTGTACCGTGTAGGCCAGTTCCACGTTCTTGAGGTAGCCGATCGAGAGGACGCGATCCGTGAAAATCCGATCGAACGCGCGCTCGCCACTCGAAGATTGGATCAGACCGACCACACCCACGGCGAGCCCCACGAGGCTCATCAGCCCGATCAGAAAAATCAAGCGGGCCTTGATGGTGAGCTTATTCAGCATTTCGTTCTCTCCGATTACTGACACGACCTGTAAGTACGCGGAATAGCCCTGCTCCCCAAAGACCAACGCGCCGCGAAGGCTAGTTGTCCAGGTTGAAATTGACGGGAATCGTCAGGATCACCTGAACTGCCTGCCCGTTGACCAGAGTCGGCTTGTATTCCCATGCACGCACCGCTTTGATCGCCGCGTCGTCGAGTTCCTTGATGGAACGAAGAACCTTGATGTCCTTCACTTTTCCGTTAGTGCCGATCGTCGCTTCGAGAATCACCACACCCTGAATATGGGCTTGAGCGGCAAATGACGGGTAGACTGGCGCCACATTCTTGGTCTTCAGCGGCGGCTTGATGTCCCCGCCGACGTGAACCGTTTGCGGGGAAGAATCGCCCTGCGGAGCGGCATGAGCGGGCAAGGAACCAGTCGCGAGGATCCCGCAAAAAATTAGGGATGGCCATCTCATCGTCGATGAGAACCTCTCGCCGGTAAGATTTCAGCCGGTCGATTCGAGCCGAGATTATATGGAATTGGGTCCTCCACTCGCAAATTATGTACGACCCATGCACAATTCAATTTCTCAAGCCCCGATGCACGGTCGCGCTGCCAGGTAGAAAAAGGCATGCAGTTCAGACGGACCGCGCTCCAAATGGCGGGAGGCGCTCAAACGTCGCACCACGTCGTCGAATCGGCTGCCGTCGGACAAGACCGACAAGTCTAGGTTCGAAATGTGAATGCCATGTTAACGAGACATCTGGGCGACACGAAGGACAGTCTACGAAACTCGACCAGCGTTTGATGTAGCGTGCGCAGAAGCGCGCGCTGTACTGGAGGCAAAATCCAGGCGGCGAGGTCCGGCGCCGGCCGCCAGCTCCGTTTCATGAGACGGCCGGTCACAGAGCAAATCCGTATCGAGGCGCTACCGGCCAGGCGGCGTGTAGGTGAAGCTCGCTTCCGCCGCTTTATCGAGTTCCTCGGCAGTCAGCAGAACGGTCGTCGTCAGCATCGCGGCGCCACTCGCGTTGACCGCCAAACAGATGGCAGCCACGCTGGAAGTATCGGGAATGTCCGCAATCATGTAAGCGTCGTGTTCGCCGAATGCGAAGTAGAAAGCTTCGAGTCTTCCACCCGCGGCTTTCAGTATGTCCTCGGTCCGCTTGCGGCGCTTGGAGCCACCGTCTTTCAACAACCCTCTGGCGCCCTCAGCCGTGTAAGAGACCTGCCACAGATATTTAGCCATACGAATCCTCCTCCGGTGCGTTTGAGATGGGGCCCGGCTGCGCCACAGGACGGTGAATCGAAATCACAGGGATTCCGCGCTCGTCCCGGACAGTCCGTCGGACCGGACCGCCGATCGTAACTTTCAGCTCGCGTATCCTACGCTTCTCCGGTCTGCCGATACAACGCATTTGCCGCGGACAGGTCATGCCGGATTATCGGGAGCCGAAGCTATGTTTCCGCGGACTTGGGTTGTCGGGGCACAAATCGAGGGATGGTTCGTGAGCAAAGGCAGCAGAATCGGCGGGAAGTCTGGAAATTGGTGGAGCCGATGGGATTCGAACCCACGGCCTCCTCGATGCCATCGAGGCGCGCTCCCAACTGCGCCACGGCCCCACCGCGAGCAATTATTGATTCTCGTTTTTATACCATCTGCGGCACGCGCGGTCAAACGAAGCCGCTCCGACTCGCGTAGTCGTAACGCTTGAGCGACGTGGATAGCTGCCGGAAATGTCGCATGAATGAGCTGGCCGACTCGCGGAGGGCGTTGCCGGTTCCAGGTGTCCAGTGTAAATTACTGGACGGCTAGATCACAAAAGCACCGAAGCATGGAGAGGAAAATAGAAATGGGCGCAATGCGGTTCATTACACTTTTTGCGGTTCTGGCGGTACTAGGGAGTGGATGCTCGTTTGGAAGGCGGTCGCAGCAGGCACCGCCGCCGACGCCTGGGCTGTCGCTGAGCGCGCCGGCGTTTGACGATGGGTCGGTCATTCCGGGCAAGTTCACGCAGTCGGTTGCCAGTCCGATTTCGCCAGAGCTGAAATGGGCCAATGTGCCGGCGAATACGGTGAGCTTTACTTTGACGGTGCGCGATCCGGACGGGGCGCCCGAAAAGAAGGTCGCCGATGTCCTGCATTGGATGGTTTTCAACATTCCCGGGACGGCGCGTGGGCTGCCCGAGGGGTTGCCGTCCACTCCGCAACTGCCGGATGGAACGATTCAGGGGAAGAACACTCGCGGAGCCGTGGGATATCGTGGACCGGGCGCAGGCGCGGCGGGGCCGTATCATCACTACACGTTTGAACTCTACGCGCTCGACACGAAGCTCGATCTGGGGCCGGATGCGACGCGCGCCGATGTGCTGAAGGCGATGGACGGTCATATTCTGGGCAAGGCGGCGCTGGTCGGACGCTTTCATCGGTAGAGCCCGCTAGCTACTCAGCAGGCGTCTTGTGTTCTCATCTGCAAAAATCCAACGAAGGATATCCAAGATGAAGACGGTTCGAATTCTTTTGATCTGTGCAATG